>DATBGR010000571.1:0-3760 GCA_036557905.1 Nitrososphaeraceae archaeon
TAATTATGAGTCAATCTTAATGTTGATTAGGATTTTTCAGAATATTCCAACAACTAGAAAATGAGATGTAAGGTTGAACCTTCCTTGTGATGATTGTGGATGAACTAATCGTATTAGAATGATTGGGAACGTGAGTCAACTGAATTTCGTATTAAGTTTGTAACCCACACTTTTCATCAGTATATTTCGTATTTCGCAGATCACACTCCTTTTTCCTCACGAATTAGTGTAGAACAGACTTCATTAATTGCTACCTTGCTGATGGTTACCATCCAATTTAGATTGGTTCTCTGGAATGGTACTGATCACAGCTTCGTAACTTCAGACAAAATTCCTGATAAAACACGACGTTTATAAGAGGTAGATTTTATGAGCTCAGCGACTTTTTGCGTTACCACAAAATTTTCAGTTTATCTGGATAGCGTAGCTAGATATAAAGAGAACTTGATTAAAGTCATCAAAAATCATAATAGTTAGAAACATCATGTAGGTTATAATAGAAGACAGGTGAATCCATCTACTCAATTTGCTACAAACCATGTTGTTCGAATATTGATCGTTGAAGACGATCAAGATAGTTCATTATTTTATAAAACTGCATTAGAAGACTCTGGGTTTTATGTCCATGTATATAACGATCCTTTGGAGGCATTATCCAAATTCAAACCTAACTTTTATGATCTTTTATTAATTGATATACGAATGCCTAAGCTAAATGGATTCAAATTATTTCAAATGCTAAGAAAAAGAGATGTTAAATTCATGGTTTGTTTTATGACAGCATTTGAACTTTATTATGAAGCTATGGTAGAAAATTATCCATCATTAAAAGATACTTGTTTTATAAGAAAACCAATTTCAAAGAAAGATTTGATAAAGATCGTACGAAAGGTATTGTTAGAATGAAATAATATGAAATGGCGAATTCAATTGATATTTAGCGTCATTAAACGATAATTATTGAATTCCATCTCCTCAGTTTTAGTCCTAAAGTCATTATGGTTATGTCAAGCTCTATGTTTAATAGTAGTGAAATTTAATACAGTCTATAAAATATATGGAGTTAGAATTCCAGTAATTAGGTTAATGAGGATGTACAGGCTCATGGATCCGGTATAGCAGCAAATGTACCTGTTCTCGGATTTGGAGGTATGTTAGATGGTAACGCAACTTGCAGTATAGGGTGTAGTGCAACAATTTCTTGTGCGTCTTACAAATAATACTTTATCTGATTAGTTGAAATGATCCTCAATTCATTTATGTAATGGTAGCTTGCAATTATGAGCCTGATTTAATATTCTAATATTATTGTGGTTTTAATTAATCGAGATAATGCTTGGATCTGTAAGGAGATAGTTGGTTGTTAGTTAATCAGGTAAGAACTGATTGGCAAATAAACCCAGGGAAGACATTCATTTTAATTTTGCGGTACCGCAAAAATTATCAACAAATAAGATACTCTACAAGATAGAAATGATCAGGCAGCACTTTCTCCCGTCAACTCATACTCATTTATACTGGTTCATAATAGAATTGGCACTTATTCCTTAATTATCCTGCACTGACTGGGATTAGCACTTTTCCTAAGCACCTATAATCCTGTCTACCTATTGTTTAAAAGAACTGGACTTACGTTAAAGTTGTACAGTATCTGGAAAGATCTTTTATAGATCTTTTATAGTAGAATTCTCTTTTTGTGTTGAATGATTCTATAATTCGATTTCGGAATGGCTTTTTTGAAGGAGATCGGATAAAGCCCTCCAGATTTCGTTACGAATGCAGAGTATCTTGCGACCCTTCAGACATTGGCAGATGAAAGTAGCGAGCAGAGAGGATCGGGTACTACAGCTTTTTGCTCCATTGATAATATAAGTTCCAGGGTGAAAGAAAACTACTCCACCAAATGCATCGGCTGCGTCTTCGGCTACCTGAATAGCGTCGGTGTCATCTATGACGCCATCTCCAATTGCACCGTAGTCTCGAACATTTATGTAGCATCCCTTTGCAATCGAATAAATCTTAACTCCGACAGTACCTAGCATGATCTTGTCTTCTATATTGTTAAAGTTTATTCTAAGTGCTAATGTCACTGAGGTACCGATAGTAGGTATCACATCACCTGCATGACTGATATGACACTCAGGAGGATCTGTTTTGCTCAACATTGTAACTTCATCATAGCGAACTATTGCTTGGTTCGGTGTTTTCATCTCTGTAAGCCGTATCTGAGAAATGAAACTTTGAGGATTAGAAACTTGGTAACAGATAGTTAACTCTTCTATTCTAACATCTTGTGGCAAGCGTAAACCAATTAATATCCATTTTAGGTCACCAACCTCAGTACTTGTTATATCCGTACTTGGGTGGTTAACAGATGGGTATCTGATTTGCAAAGTAGGGTCACCAGTAACAAAGTCAGTTGAACTGAGCCATATAGTAGTTCCACTATGCACAATATGAAAATGAATGGGTTTGTAATAAGTTATGTCCTTTCAAGTTATGACTGTTGCTAAATGATGACTATGTCGTATACAAGAAAATATTCTTTAACTATATGTTATGCGTATCAAGCTCGTGATATTCAAAATGTATTACATAATACAATGGTCTTTTATATACTCATTACGGATCTAATAGGAGGGTGGCTAATCATTTGTGAACAGCCAACCATGGATAAACATAAAAGACTTCGGGGCGAACGGCGATACGAAGAAAGTCTCAGATGGAAAAATCGATGCCGGAACAGACATGCTCGGTTCTGCCACTGCAAACTACATCTCAGAACCAGCGGAACTATCAATAACATATCTATAGGAAAACAATCAGCAATTGATCACATGATTCAGTTTAATCTTGGATGATCCAGAGAATTGCAGTATTTTTGTAACTTGCCCATCAAATATCCCAACTGGCCTTGTGGTTATGGGCATACCGACATCAGGAGGAGTTATTATTCGTATAACCAACATTACTATGAATGATATCCAATTGCTTGATTCAAAGTTTATTATTGATATCTGGAGACACTGAAATCATAATTTCTCGACTTTTAGCTACTAAAACTAGCAATAGCCCTAGTTGCGTTCTTATCCACTCAAACATTCATACGTTTTATACACCATACTTCCATGCACTTACGCGAAGGATTCCCTCAGGTATGTCAAGTGGTACTCCAGAAACATTTAGCAATAACACGCGTACAGTGTGTTCTTCAGCAACATTAGCTGATAATATGACATCATTTTGCCCTATTTTATCATGTGAGGCTGCGGCTAGGTCGCCTGGCGCAGCATCGATGGAGACTGAGAAAGATGTAGCTTCGCCAGGATCCAAATGAATCACTCCACAACTCATTTGACTTGCTAATGCCTTGGTGACTGGTGTTCCTCCTTCTCCAATGACTATGCTATCATCGATAATACATCTTCCTAGCTGACGGGATCCAACATGGTTAGGAGGAATAAAGATAGGGACATTGTTGTCTCTGGTCAGTAAAATGTGGTTGTCAGCATAGTGAATATCATGGTTGTAAAGATTTGGTGCAACCGGATCGATATGTGAAAGTATACCTACATTGATTTTCGAAGAGTAATCAAAAATATCATTTTCTGTAACATCCACACCGTCACAGCCAAATACGCCATTGTTTACCAGATAGATTCCGTACGCGTTACCCCCTAAAGAATTACCAATATTAGAAATCTTGTTGTTCGTTAACCTGATCCCTTGTCCTCCCTGGACACGAATCCCAAAGGTTTGA
>DATBGR010000572.1:0-9698 GCA_036557905.1 Nitrososphaeraceae archaeon
GCCTTATGCATATACGAGTCAAAGAAAATACTATCAAGTTTTATGGCTCAAATTAAGCGTCATTATTGGAAGGTAATCACTTGAGATATAGTATTTTTGTTAAATTCAATTCAAACGGAAAAATTTTTGTTAATGGAAATGTTATAACAATAGCATTAAAGTCCAAGCCGGAAAGGAATAAAGCAAATAGGGAACTTATTGCGAAGCTAGCAGAATATTTTGGAACATCTAAAGATAGAATTCGTATCATTGCAGGTATGACTTCGTCTAAAAAATTAGCCGATGTTCTGGAAGACAAAAAAATGATTATTACTCATTTGTGATTACTTTAACAAGTATTTGGTTATTAATCAAAAACTTGCAATACAGATTTCCATCACTTATGCTAACACAAGGAGTTAAGAAAGAAAGAAAAAATATGACTACTTACGATTTCACTTTCCACAATTTCTGTTGCATCTCTCAAAGATAGATATTTGTTTAGTAGATACCATTCTCTGTTACTTTTTAAAGAAGTTTGCAAGCTCTTTAATAAGAAAATCAGGTCTCTCCTCGGCAATCCAATGTCCTGAAAGAGGAACAATGCCCCCACTCACGTTAGTAGCTAGAGACTTCATTGAAGTTAATGCCGCAGTGCGACCAGCATACTGTCCACCAAGTGCTAAAACAGGCATTGGAAGCTTGATACTGGCGTGCACTTTATTCTGTTCTTCGGTTATAGGAAATGCTCTGTAGTATTCAAATCCAGCACGCATTCCCCCAGGTGCAGAATAATGCCTTACATACTCATCAACATCTGCCTGTGTTATTGCATACGGATTGTATGCAAATGTAGTGTAAAACCATGAAAGATATTCCCTCTCTTTTCCCGCAGTCAAAGCTTCAGGTAAATCAGGTGTCTGATGAAAACTGAACCACCAACAGCAGTTTTTAAAACCTGGTGGATAGAATCCCGGCACAGGAACATCCAATATTACCAATTTACTCACATTATTAGGATGTGCAGATGCATAAGAATATGCTATGTGAACCCCTACGTCATGTCCTACTAAGAAAATCTTTTGACCAAGTCCCAATTGAAATACTAATTTGTAGATATCTTCTGCAGTGGTATTGCCATCATAGCCAGTGGAAGGCTTAGAAGAGTCTCCAAGACCTCTTAGATCAGGCGCAATTACGGTGTAATTCTTAGCCAATGTTGGCATCACATGTCTCCATTCATACCATGTTTCTGGCCATCCATGCAGCAAGACTACTGGATTTCCATGACCTCCAATTACATAGTGCATTCTAATTCCATTGACAAATGCTGTGTGATGTGAAAATGTGATGTTATCAATCTGAAATGAAAGATCTTTAATGGGCTTTCCTATATCAAATGCTGTTCGATTAAATAGAGACTGCTGTTGTCGCTGAATGGCTAAGGCATTGCTATCATTTGATAACATCACAAGTGCCAAAGCTACAACAATGCAAGACAAAGCTGCTAAATAGCCTGCTGCATGTTTTATTTTCATATGTAAATACACGACGAGCTTTTATTATAATAAGGTTATATCATATCAAAAGAACAGTCGAGGAATTTTGAGTAGACAAAAGAATCACCTGAAACATTTGCGATTCCATTCTGATCTGCTTCATTTAAAACCTCGAATTATACAAAGAATAGACTAAACCTAGTTGACAGAGGGTTTCTACCCTGATAAAGAAATAAAAAGACTACGCTCCATTGGTTACATGTTTCAAAAAATGCCCATAGCCCATTCCATGAATCCACCATCTGCTACAGACAAGACGTAGGGAACCATTGCACTTAGTAAAGTGGTTCCAATATCTACAACTGGAGCTACCATTCAGGTAAATCACCCACTTCTATTCCGATTTCTGCTGCTGGTATTGCTGGTCTATAAATCCACAATAGAGATGATCCCGTTATTTTGCCTTCATGTCCATTAACGGATCCTGTTCCGACAAGCTCTGCATTATTATTGTCTTTGATTAGTGCATGTTTATAGTCCCTTCTTGCTTCAAGGTATATAGATATTGGCATTGAGTATTTTTGATCCATCCGGTCTAACATACTGCAGAAAGAACTTACCTGAAACAGATCCATTATGATATACTGTTACTGTTGGAATACCGTAACCTATGCCATTGATTAGAGTAGTTGCATTGTCTCGAGTATGTGAAGCCATTCCGATATCTTTCAAAGTGTACTGAGTTAATCCGTTCTTGTCTATTTCTGGAAATTTCATCGTTGCATTAAGCACAAGAGCTGAGGCATTAGCTGGAATTATCGCTGCATTCACAATAATTCCTAATACTAGAATCATTGCAGTTTTCATTGTTCTTTTACCTCTTAAAACTCAGGTATGCTAGCCTTCTGCCCATTTTTTCATCCAGTTTAATAGATGGATTACGGACTCTACCAACTCCTGTCCCTTATTGGTTAATTTATATTCTACCCTGGGAGGGATTTCATTGTAAGCTTGTCTTTCTAGAATACCGCTTTCATCAAGTTCCTTTAGCCTCTTCGCTAAGGTTTTGCTGCTGAAGCCTTTCATTGTATTCCTGAATTTTATATATCTGACAGAACTCTTGGTGCAACATAATGGAATCAGAATTTCAAGAGTTCCTCTTTTTGTAATTATCTTACGCAGTTTAGCAGTTTCTTTCATAAGTGTATCTGCATTATATCCATGAAAATCACAATTTTTAATATCCTGAACAAGTGGTAGTTCTGTTCTAACTGTTGCGGTTTTTGGTGCTCCTGTTACTGATCTTCCTTTTCTACTTTTTCTGTTTTCTTTTGTTTCCATAACTACACTTACTTTACCTAGGTTCTCTTGACAACTTAAATAGTTTCTCTTGTAAACAATATGCATGAGAGATGATACAATTAAACAGAGAATAAAAAAAATTATGGCAAGATTGCATTAGTTGGAAGCTCACCAGAAGCTTGCTGTGCACCCGGCGAATGCTGTGGTGGTAGTACCAGCAGTGGAAGTAGCAATGACAGTCGGACAATGATGACACCTTTGCAAATTGCAGAAAAAATTGGTTATAATACCAACGACTTGAATTCCATTCCTGAATCTTCAATTCTTGGTGTAGGATGTGGTGCCCAGTAAATTTTGCAAACATGCAGCAGGGAGAAGTAGAAGTCGATATTGGTTCTGGGGTAGGGATTGATGTATTTTTATCAGCAAATAAAGTCAAACAGTCAGGAAGAGTAATTGGGATTGATATGACAGACGAAATGCTAGAAAAGGCTGCAAGTCACGCAAAACAGAATGGATACACAAATGTAGAATTTAAAAAAGGAGATGTAGAAAAAAGCAGTCCAATTGAAGATAATATTGCAGACGTGATAATTAGCAATTGCGTTATTAACCTAACTATGGACAAAATAGCAGCATTTAATGAAATTTACAGGGTCCTAAAACCTAATGGTGGAAGAATGGTGATATCAGATCTTGTATCAAGTAAGGAAGTCGATCCTGAATCTGCAGATTCAGATAAATGGTGTAGTTGTATAGATGGCGCATTAACAAAAGAGAATTATATTGATAGTATTGGAAAGGCAGGATTTTCTAATGTAGAAGTACTGGAAGAAAGATTGTATATGGACGGCGGCGATAATGTTGAAGGCAGAAGAATTACCAGTTTGGGAATAAAGACAGTAAAGGCATAACGGAGTGAATTGAGTCGTGAAATTCTCATTTGGCATTAAGAGTAGATCTAAAGAAAAGCAAACAGTTCTTTTTGTATGCGTTCAGAATGCAGGCCGTAGTCAGATGGTTGAGGCCTTTTTTAGAAAGTATGCTCCAGAAGACTATGAACCACTAAGTGCCGGAACTAGACCTACTTCTGAAGTCAATCCGATCGTAATACAAGCAATGAAAGAAGTGGGTGTAGACATTAGCAAGCAGAGGCCTAAGGATATTACCGAGGATATGATGAGAAATTCATCAAAGATAGTCAACATGGGATGTATGGAAAAGGATTGGTGTCCAACTATGTTTGTTCCTAATCTACTTGACTGGGGAATAGAAGATCCAAAGGGTAAATCAATAGAAAAGGTTAGAGAGATTAGAGACGAAATTGAGGTAAGGGTAAAAGACCTGATTACAAAACTGGCTAACGCAGGTCGTTAGATTATTTTTCTATATCCTGTCTAATTCGCTTGTTTATTGATAATTTGTCTGCTTGCGAGTGTGTGTGAGCCTATAGATTGGAACAGAAAACCTTACAAAAATAGCAAACAGGTTAACCACCAACCAAAGAATATTTATCGCAGAAGTTATTGGCACGTTCATAGTAGTAGTTCTTGCTACTGGGTCGGTAGTAATAGATGCCAGGTTGAATGGAAGATTAGGTCTGCCTTTTATTGCATTTGCTCCATTTATAGGAGTTGCTGTAGGAGTCTACTTATTTGGAAAAATATCTATGGCTCATTTCAATCCTGCAGTTACAATAGGTTTTCTAATTACTAAACATATAACAAAAATCCAGTTACTCTATTACTTTGCAGCTGAGATATTAGGTGCATTACTTGCAAGCATTTTTGTAAAATTTCTAGTAGGAAACCAAGCAAACTTGGGAGCAAATGCTCCAAATTATGCTTATCAAATTCCAACAATAATTGGAGTTGAAATATTAGCTTCAGCAATGTTAATGTCTGTAATCTATGTAGTTGTGTACACTAAAGGATTAAAGCGATTTGGTGGTATTGCTATTGGTGGCATAGTTGGACTAGATATATTCTTTTTAGCATTCATATCGGGCGCTTCAATGAATCCTGCTCGCTCTTTGGCACCGGCACTTGTTTCCGGAGTATTGAATAATTTATGGCTCTATTGGTCTGCAACATTCATTGGGACATCGGTAGTTGCTTTAATGATTAGAAAGATGATCATATCCAGGATATAACTTAAGCTCTAGTAAATTTAAATAAATTAGATTTGGAAAGTCAGGAAGAGGATGAATATTTTTGATGAGGGTCATGTGGTGGAAAAAACAAAATTTGGCTAGCCGATCAGTCATTTAGGTAGTCAGTTGATTGCCTACAGCATAAATGCTAATCCAATAATAAATATATGACATTAACCTAACTATGAGGAGCAAAACTATGGACGATAATAGACATGGTAGAAACAACTCTATTCCTTCACGTTGTCATTTCCCTTGCTATCCTGTTATTTACTGCTAAAGTCTTTGCTGAAATCTTTCATCGTTTAAAATTGCCTGTTGTATTAGGTGAGTTATTAGCAGGTATAGTTGTCGGTCCATTTGCTTTAGGGACTTTTATGTCATTTGATGGAAGACCTATAGTAGTTCTGGATGAAACTATTAGACAGATTGGCGAGCTATCAGCAATTGTTATTCTGTTTATTGCTGGTTTAGAGATTACTCCCAGGGAGTTTCTAAGGGGTGGGGCTGCTGCGTTTACTGTTGGCTCGATAGGCGTAGTAATACCATTCTTTGTTGGTTACTATGTCTTTTCAGCATTTGGAATACAAGCTCTAGAATCAATGCTTATTGCTACTGCCCTGACTGCTACTAGCATTGCTATTTCAGTTCAAGTACTAACAGAATTAGGAAAAATGCAGTCAAGAGAGGCCAGATTGATACTAGGTGCAGCGATAGTAGATGACATTCTGGCTATTGCAGTTCTTTCTGTAGTGATTACGATGGTTCAAACAGGTAATACAACACCAGAGATTGCCAGTATTGTGTTTCTGGTTCTAAAGATCTTGGGATTGTTTGGTGCCTTGTTAGCAGGTGCTGTCCTGATAGTACCTAGAATACTACATGTGGAAAATCTATGGAAATCAAAGGGTAGTGTAGAAGGTATAGTTACAGCTTCCTTCTTTGGTGCTGCTGGAATCGCTGCGTTTGTTGGTCTTTCACCTATAGTTGGGGCGTTTGCTGTTGGTATGGCTGTGGCTAGTACTAGAGTAATAGATAGAGTTAGTGAATATGTAGACAAACTGGGGATTATCTTTGTACCCTTATTCTTTGCTATAATTGGTGCACAGGTTGATTTAAGGGGGATTAATCTCAATGTGCTTCTGCTAGCTGGTGGAATAATAGCAATTGCTATTTTAACTAAATTGGTAGGCTGTGGACTTCCATCAATATTATTTCTAAAAGATAAGAGCAAAGCAATGAAAGTTGGAATTGGAATGGTATCTAGGGGAGAAGTTGGGCTAATTGTGGCAGGTGTAGGTGTGTCCTCTAAAATATTGACATCAGATGTCTATACTGCGATAATAATTATGGTTGCCCTTACAACAATTGTAACTCCTATCTGGCTGAAAAGAGCATATCAAAGGGAAAGAATCCAAGAACCTGTATAACATCTTTCTAAGCTTTCTATGTTTCACCATACTTATAATCATCAGCCAATACCTGCATTTTATTCTCTTTTAGGTTCGCATACTGCTGCTAACTTTTATTCGACATATTTTCAATTATTAAACCATGAGTGCCAGAATAGTACTTCTTCAGAAATCTAGCATAATATCCTGTTATTAGTTCGGCGTTCCGCCAGGTTTAACCTATTTATCATTGAGCCAAACGAATGATAGTCTTGTAGTTTGTCTCCTATAGTATGAATCTTACCAGGATTTTCTTTTCATTTTCTAATAATCCTGTGCCTATGTTATGTCTACTGAAATCCAAGTACTTGCTTGCGGGATAAAGATACAGCTGCTATAACGATACCTGAGACACCTGCACCTATACCGACCATTGCAATCATGTAGGAGCGATCTACAGAGCTCTTAATGTCTGCAATCGATTTTTGAATACCTCCCATATTTTTGGCCAATGACTGGATGTCCGCTTTGGATGATTGTACATCGTTTGACATCCCACTAATTATTGTCTGTAATTTAGGACCTATGTTATTGCTTGCTGACTGAGTACCTGAATTGACTACACTAGGTGTAGAAGCATCTGGAAATGAGATCTTTTGTGTCGATTCTACAAGATCTAATGGTATTTGTATATTTGACACTTTTTCTCCCTGAATGGTTCCATTCATAGTAAGACTATAAGAGCCAACTCTAGTAGGTACTGTTTTAGATTCATAAAGCCCTTCGGCTTGTTCTGAGGGGATAAAATCTATAGATTTTGTAATGCTACCGTATTTTTCCTTTACATCTAGATCAGCAAGTGCGTCTATTACAGGTGATTCGTGTCCACCGGCTGAGGTTCTATTTACAGCGACAATAATGTTGTTAACTTGTCCTGTTAATGGTGGCTCATCAGACCAACCTACTTCGATTTTCATATTTCCAACCTGTTTTGTTATGTGGGCATACACAGGAAGGATAGGGTTAGTAGATATGAATCGAGCACTAAAAGCGGATATAATTAAAATACTAATTAAAGCCAAGGAAAGACAAATAGTAAATTTATTTAGAGTAGGAATACAAATAGTAAAAATAATCTCCTTTCTAAACATAGTTTATATTTTATAAATCGATATAAGATATAAATATTCATACTGTCCTACTTCGATAATAAATGACTAACAATTCTATAATGATTAGATTGGTATGATAATTAATTAAGTCTATGAAGTAACAACTCGACAAGGTTATTATATTGTTGTGCTATATCAGATCTTGTTTTATCGATGCAAGCAGTTTATATCGTAGATGACGCAAAAATTGCCTCAGTTCTAATCGACCCTATGCGACGAGCTATCTTGAATCTACTTAGACAGAAACCTATGACTCAAGCTCAGCTAGCCAATGAACTGGGCTTATCTGGAGCCTCCCTTAATCATCATATGAAAATACTAAGGTCAAAAAGATTAGTTACAATAGCTAAAAGAGAGGTAGAAAGACATAGAATTATGCAAATATTCTTTACGAGTGTAGCATATCTTTTTGTATATGACCTAAATTCACTACCAAAGGATATCTCTCGCTATTTCTATCCAGTTAGTTTGGAAAGGGCGAGAGGTCTTATTTCTGTGCTAATGCTTAGGGAGAGATCATTTGAAATTGAGAGTCCAGAGATCACCAACAACTTGGCAGAACGATTATCTGAATTAATTGTAAAGACAGCAAGAAAATACGAACGTAAGAATGTTGACTCTTCATATGAGAGAATAGTTTTTGAGATATATACAAAAGCAGTAAATGAGTTACTGCTAACAAATATCGTTAAATAGGCCGAAGTGTAATTGTATATCTTATCGTTATATTTTATCGCTCTAATAATACGTGCATAAGTTGGAGGCATATTTGTAGCAGCGAAACATTATTTTTGTTTGACTTTACTATACTTATTATATACTTATTCAAAACCGAATTTTAAATTTTATAATTGGTAGATTTTAATATTTTTTGTTGTCCGCAAGCTCTCTCTGTATCTATATTTGTATCTTTTATTTTTTCTTTCTTCTATTGGTATTTATTTTTCGAATCATTATCATGGATGCAGACAGTGCTCCTACCATAGTCAATGTTTCGGCAATACCAGATGGAAACTCTGGAACTACTACATATCCTCTAGCAATTCCATTTCTAGATAGATCTGGTACGGATTGTCCTGTTCTCTGCAAGCCCTTGATCTTTATCTCCAATTGATAGACATCCTTTGCAGGAAACGTAACAGTCTGCGTACCCAGTCCATTTTTGGCTACAAGATTTTCTTTCTTTACTGCTGTTGTACCATTTTTATCAAGTATCATTAGATCGTACTTTACATTTGCATTTAATGGACCAGAAGTCATGGCATCACTGAACTGGACTTTCACATTTGATTCCTTAGCAGGTGCAAGTGGATTAGGTAGCCAACTAACAATTACATGAATCGCTCCGGTATCAGTAACCAGATCGGAAGAGGTTTGAGCAGAAGCAGCTGCAGCTGCTGGATTTCTTTTATTAGACTCAGTACTGCTCATTAATGCAAATCGCATCACACCTTCATCTGAGACTTTTGGTTTATTGGGAATACCAGGGTTGATAACACTGGCGTTGTTGTTTGTGTTTAAATTCCTGCTTGTATTAGCATTAGTAATGCCTGTAATAATAGAAGTATTGGCTGCAAGGAGAATTAATCTTGGTCTTATTAAATTCTGATTGTAAAGATTGGTACTCCCCTTATCCATAAAAAAGCGTCCATCGTCGCCAATGTTATAGGCTGTTTTGTTTACAGTTGCAGACGGAGAGATTCTGCTTGTATTTGTTGTCAATGTTGGTGCTGCTGCTGTTGTAGTTCTTGTTGTCTTAGTATTGTTATTAGTAGAATTACTATCACTTAGAGAGGAAGAGGAGGAGCTATTCGTAGCAGTATTACTACTAACATTTCCTTGCTGTTGTTTCTGCTGCTGTTCTGGATGTTCTAACTGTTTTTGTCTTATCTCAGCTATATTTATGAGATCATTTTTGTTGATTAAATAATGCAGGACTATGGCATTAGGATAAGAGAAAGGATCTATAGCCAATGATCTTCCAGTAACAGGCACACCATTAACTGTAGCATTGAATGAGCCTGCAAAACCACTACCAACAAAACTCTTCCAGGATTTTGGCAGCCTGAGTTCTTCATGGACAAAGATGTTTTGTTTCTTTATTCTTGATAAATTCCAGTCAAATGGCATCTGCCATGTTATATTCTTTGTATTTGGATTAAACTTGAAATCGTTAATTTTATCGTAATAAGATATGAGCGTA
>DATBGR010000573.1:0-3896 GCA_036557905.1 Nitrososphaeraceae archaeon
TAAGTACCTATTTTATATGTATTACATGAATGCAAAATCATTAGCAGCAATCGGAGTGGTCGCAATTGTAGCAACGTTGGTAGTCGCAACTTTAGCAACAACTGGTCATAATGTGTTTGCACGCATTGTCCATGAATATCAAGACAATCATGCTGGCTGTGACGATACATGTGGAGCAATAGCACAGCAGAGTAGGGACAGCGATAATAAAGTGAGCGGCGGCTTCAACATAAGCGTTGGAGGTGGCGGACCAGACTAATTTACTTTTTTTGTATATTAAATATTTTATACTGTCTATAATTCCTGATGATTAGAATACGCGTTGTTCCATTCTGGTAATTGTTGATTGTTCTAAAGAGACAATACTGTTGCCCAGCTGCATCTAGTAACTTATACATTTATGAAATAAAAGCTGTACAGACTTGCCCTAATTTACAGATCCGTTTTCTGCGTGACTATCTCCTAATTAGAATGTCGAGCATCGCATAATAATCCTGTGGGATATGACCAACTTATTTTTTTACAATGCGATGGAACCAATTATATAGTTTTAAAGTGAATAGTAATTGCTGGTTGTCCCAGAATTGTCCCTTCACCCGGGGATAAGCTCAAGCCATTTCAGAATTACGGAATTATGTGCAGACCAGTAAATTAAGCTTCGTTCTGGAAATTGTGATTTTTCCTACCTAGATCAAATAAATAATCTGACTATGTTCGATTGTTTAGAAGCAAATCAAGTCACCGTAGCCTCATGCCGAAATTTTAGAAGTAGATGGATCATGTTATTAGTATAATTTGAGCTGCGATACCTAGAAAGAGGATTGGGTTCACAGGAAATTTCGATCCTTTATAAGAGGGGTAGGTTAACAGATTATTAGAACAACATTAGAAAAGCAAGAAACACTGCAGCTGAATCAGCATGCAGTGACAATGATAATAGCGAAAATTATATCTGAGAGGATTAAAGAAAGAGCGATTCAATTAATCCCAAATACGTATGCTCAGATATCATGAAGTACGCCTATGACTCATAAAACATCATTTCCATATAACACTTACAATCAATATATGAACAGTGAAGCAGTAAATTGCCACATAAATTGTCGCTTGCTATTGATACAATTCAAATCAATAGCGTTGCAAGGGGAACTATGTTCTTCAGTAAGATTAATTGTAAAATATGCTAAAATCTTTCAATTGTCCCGATTGCAATGATGTCTCAGACTGTTGCGGATTATGTAAAACAATTCTGAAGCTGCTAGGTAATTGCAGCTTCAAAAATTGTCTTACTAATCATCGAAGTTTACTCCGCCAGATACTAAATTTCTTCCTCTTTCGTTCTGCTGAGCTATTTGGCCACATGCTGATTGGTGACTACAGGTTTGTTCGTTGTCTTGATTAAGATGGCCACGGAAACCTAAGGGGTGGACAATTTGTGGTCCTACAAGCAAACAGAATGCGTCATCACTGCATCTCATGGAGGACGTTTGTGGTTGGCTCTGTGTCTCAGCAACAGATCCTGATTTATAGTCTGCCTTTACGTTGTTTCCGAGTCCTGTTATTCCCAATAGCACTATCGCCGCTACAGCAACAACTGTCGCTACTCCAGTGTTCTTAAAGTTGTTTTTATACATGATAACCCTATTCTAGCTATATTATTTCTGAGATTCTTTAGATGAATAGGTAAAAAAGTGATATGGGCCAATTCAGATTTGGGATATTGTTGAATGTTAGATAAAAAGAAAGGATATCTTTGATCTTTCCTATCAGCGTGAATACTAATAGATCCCTATGTGTTTCCTCAGTTACCAAGTTGAAGAGTTTAGGTCTTAGTTTCGAATCTTACAGAAGTTGCCTTTCTCTACCTTGCATTGGATATTGATTACTCGCCCAATGAATTAGTTCCAATTTCTTTTCTGTTGGCAATGATAATTATGTTGCAAATTTTGTCAGAGTGTGTATTTAGGCCTAATTTTGTGTCAGGAATAAAGAAGCTGAGAAATAAGTACTATTAGTTTGGTTCAGTATTCTTGGCCGATGCCTGCATCATTTATGTGTATCTCTTTACGTTTGGTTCGAAATCCATAAGTTAATAGGTATTAGATTCGGAACTATCGTGATCAACATACACGTTGCAGATAAAGGAGTCAACACAGGCGAGGTAGCTCTCACCCTCCCACGCTTTTGTCTGGCCTAAATTCATCCCAGACTTATGACATGAATATATCCTTTACCTACCAGTATTAGAAATAGTATAATGAAGCATAAAATAGCGCACAGTCATAAAAAATTGACAATAGCAACTAATAATTGCATATTCTGCTAAACAGCGAAAAATCTATTTTAGACAATACATATTCTGGAGAATAAAATGAAATATTTACATATAATTTTTGTAGGCCTCAATTCTCCTCGACAAAAGAAATCACCTCACATTTTGAAGTTTCACCACCCAGTATTCATTCATGCAAAGAGAAAATCTGTACTAGTGTGATCACGATACTGAATATTCTTTTAATTGATTTCTTACGATGCAATCTAATGTAGGCAATAATGAAAACTGACTATGTAGAGTTGACAGTCAGATAACACAATATGAATAGTTAATTTGAAGCTCGATCGTTCGAGTATAGAAGTTAAGAAAAGTTATCATCTGGTTTGAGGTTATTCATGATATGAATATTAGGACGCGTATTCATTAGTGAGATATTTTTTAACGGTTTTACAGGATCAATTGCATTAGAACTGGGTTTGTGAACGCGAAATCACAAGTTATACGGTTTGCTATGGTTAGGAATGGGTTCTAAAATCACATTCGAAAATAATATTGTTATTGCTAGTTATAGCCAGATAAGGTATCTAATCCCGGGGAACAGATGTGGCATGAACGATTTTTTAAAGTGAAACCTGAGTGTACAAGTGGCAGTAAACATTAAGAAAAAAGAATCCTTTCTTTGGAGATAACAAGTGAACAAGTAGATGACGCTCAGCCACTAAACAAGCTGGTAGGCAATGCTTATTCCCACTTCTATTGGAGATAATCATGTAAAAGGCATATTAGACGATGATATATGCTACAGTAATAAGAATATTAAGTATCTGTTAAAGCATTGCATTAAACTTGACATAAAGAGATAATTCCAAGGTTAGACTAATTGTCAAGCTACGAAAAAAAGTCCGTAGTGAGACAACAAATTAGCCTCAAAAGACTGTGGCATAGAATGCGCTCTTGGCAATGCTGGATTGTAGGGACAGTATTATAGTATATCAAAGGACATTTGGCGAGTATGAACATGCGGATAACTTTAAGGATATCTCAATGGAACCGCGCCTAAAAGCTTCACTGTATAACATGTTTACTAATATGACTTAAAGAGCCGTAGATAATGTGCGAAGATATAAAATAAATAATAAAAGAGCTCTCCACAATCCCAATGCTATTTATAACGTTTATACAAGATTTAATACAGAAAAAAAAGAAGATAAGTTATTTATTGGTCTGCTCCTCTTGAGCCTACGTTGACGTCGTCTATATGATTATTGCCACCGCCGCTTTGCTGATTTTGCTGTTGTATACCTACACAGGTGTCGCCACAGCCAACGTGTTGGCGTTGATGCTGACTGCCAAATGCAAATGCATTGTGACCCGCTACTGCGAACGTTGCGACTACTAGTGTTGCGAACACTGCAACCACTCCGATTGCTACCATTGATTTTGAATTCATGTATCTTATATAAAATTAGTACTTATAATTAAGCGTAGCTATGTATAGTAACCTTCTTTTTCCTAATCTTCAAGAAAAGTGTTCCTGCATTTATATAGTCCAAGAATTACTCAAAACTTTCCCCTAATTAAGGAAATGAATAATCTTATATAAAATTAGTACTTATAATTA
>DATBGR010000574.1:0-4161 GCA_036557905.1 Nitrososphaeraceae archaeon
CAGGTCTCTAGACATCTTTCGAGCTGCTTTTATACGTTGCTCATTCAAGTTGTCCTCTATCGGTTTCGACGGTTTTGATCTTGGCTGTTCTCCCATTTGACCGCTAGTAGCATCATTTAAAGCATGTTCGCGATTTAGGGGGATTTTTCCTTTCTATACTCATCAAATAACTATAGACAATATTCCTAATAATACTGTATTATATTGATCCTAGACTACATTATACCAAAAAATAATAATAAAGAAATCTGAATAATCGCGGAGTTTGTTTAGTACTGCTTAATAGGTGTAAATATCGGCCATTTATGTCCCTAAATTACCACGTCAACATCACCATAAGTTACCAATTCATCACCCGAAATTACCATACCATCCAAATGTCCCTAAGATTGAACAAAGTCCCTTTATTGCCTGTAGTTGGCTTACCGGAACTATGAAGTTTTATCACGTCCGCATCAGGTGGACCAGATATCTTTGCTAAATCCGGCAATATTCTCTAAGATTCTAGCTTTCTATTCCTGTTTGTTTGATCAATAATAGGTATAAAGATGGCCACAATTAGGAATATAATCATTATGTTAGTTATCTATATTAACTAAAGAAATATTCTGAAACAACTAATGTCCATACTGGATCTCACATACCGCAGGACTGCTTGCAGTTTCGTTTTTGCTGGCAAACTATTACGTTAAGTTCGATTGTCATGATCTAGATGAATTTAACTATGTCTTCATTTAGAATGGTGTCACAATAATTCAACACTATTCAGTGAGTCACCTGTGTTCTAATTATTATTGTCGAGTCATCCCCAAGAGTATCAGAGAATTGGGGGAAGAACTATCAGGATGAATATGTACAGGGATGTCAGTCCGCAGGATGAGATAAAGCTACCTGTCAGGCAGATTATGATACACAGATAAATGATAACTAGGCGGGTAATGAGGATCCTTTGCCTACAGCAATGGCTGCGTTTTGATTAGGAGAATATTTTGCTAATTAATCTATAGTTCGTAATTGACCAAATATAGGACCTGGTGACGTACATGCTACTAGCATCTCGTCTATATCTCCATGGATAACGATTTGCTCTAATCTTGACTAGTCGTATACTTCTGCGCATGTTGTTAGTATATAGATCAAGATGAGATCTACTTCTGAGTTCTTTTTGTGGGCCTTAGTTTAGAGACATGTTTGACCCTCTTCCACAAGGATCACATAGTATAACCCAGCAGCTTTTCGCCGGGCTCTCCGGATGCAGTAGTGAGATGTGTTAGTGTATAGCATGATAATGATAGGATCCGCCGGCGATCTCATACGGCATCATTAATCTAATGAAACCAAAACTATCACACTATATCACACTATATTCTCTTCAAGCGCTATATATAGCTGAGTATATTATATATCTTATTATAGTAACATATCTATTGTAGATTCATGGGAACGTACTGTACATTGTCTTTTTTGTAATTCTATGGCTACACTCAAGCCAACTAAGACTAGACGTATAATGTTGCGCTGCAATACCTGTAGCGCCTTAGTTTTTGCAAATGGAGTGCTGTCACAACAAAGAATTAAGACATTGCAGGATTTCAGATTTACACCTGTGCGTGAAGTAGTATAAAACAATGTCCAAAGACTGGTCAATTATCGCTCAACTCTCGTAGTTCACAGGCTTGGATTAGTATTTCTAGTATTGTTCGCCGGGTATGTAGTTAGTCACTTGACCTTCTTCATCTACGTTGTACATTACAAGTGGTATTAGTAATCAGTTCGCCGGCGAACTTCAGAAAGCTTAGGCTTCTGCGTCCTAGCCGTCGCAACGTGGTTCTATAATATGTTAAACTCCGGCATAGATGGTCGAAGACAGATCTCGGCTTGTACGAATCTGTAGTCCAATTATCTAGTATTTGGTGTTTGACTAACTCATTAGTTTGTTAGTAGAGAAGATACGGTGGGAACGACCAGTCAGAATGAGTGCATCATCCTGAACACTACGGCATGGTTTTGGAAGCTTGCTTAGAATTGCAAGTTACATCCAAAGACACCTGGTTGAGGAGGAATGGTGCATTGGAGATGCTTGCTATTGTTCGTAGTGCAATCGCCTACGTTATCTCCTCCTGAAACTGCAGGATTGGCTACTGCAAATATCAGGTGTGTTATACCTGTTTCATCATGTACATTACACGTTACATCATGATTTCCATTTGTTCTACCACAAGAGTCGAAGGTTAGATAAATCCAAGGCCCTGATGATCCAAATTCTGGCAAATTATTTGATACAAGTATTACCAATGGAGGTGAATCAGCCAAAGTCAATACTTCGCAATTATCATTTGGACAACAGTATCCATTTCACTGTATTATACATCCTTACATGACCGGAACATTAAAGGTCATATGATCAGGAGGTCTACACTGACCCCTCCAGTGTTACACCGGATCATAATCCACAATTACCACACTCGATATATACATGCAACGAATAAATTCAAGTTTGAATAATGTGAGAACCGTCTGCGGCAAACCTTCCAAACTTTTTTGCAGCTGCTGCAATTGCAGATTCTGTGACTACACCATCTTTGCTTTGAAATAGTGATTCCCTTATGATTATCTGTAATGCTTCTGCGCCCTTGGTTTTATGTCGGGTAAGGTCCAAGTGTTCATACTGGTGGCCACACTTATGATTAGTGTTAAAGTTGATACTAAATAACCCAAACTTGCCTTCCGGTCGATAATTGTCTAGCCATTCGTAATTATCCATAAAAGACCAATATAGGTAACCAAGCACTAATGCGCCATCATTGATTGCCTGCCTAATACTATGAAGATGCGCGATAATAAATGGTGCTCGATATTTATCTGACTTGTCTGCAATCCCATTCTCAACAATGAGAATTGGCTTATTCCACTGTGTTTTTGTCAGCATTATCGAATTATACAATCCTCGAGGATAGACTTCCCATCCGAGATCGTTTAAGATACCGTGAGGGCGATTAGTCTCTTTTGTAAGATTATTTAATGGAACGCCGCCCACAAATTTGGCTGAGGATAGAGATACGATGTTACTGAAGTAAATGGGAACTCGGCGATAATAATCAAGACCAATAAAGTCTGTCTTATCCTTCCAGTCATTATGTATAATGAATTTCTTACTATCTTTATTTTTTATTTGAAGCGTGTCAAGGTAGTTTAAATCTTCTTCGCCATTGATAACGGCATTAACAAAGTATTCATTTATAAAATAAGCAAAATTCTTACTGGCTTTGATATTATCTTTTGTTGATATTCCCAAAATTTTGCTCGATTTAGCCGGGACGACTTGCATAATCAAATGTGAAAAGCCAACCCTACTGGAAAGACCATCCCCATCACTGTCGATGTCGTCGATTACTGTGATCTTGTTATAAGCCTGAATATGTGCTTCTATCAGATTATGTAACGCCGTCTTGGCTCTATCTCCATCAAGGAAAAAACCAGGAGGCCATAATCCTGCTAAATATCCACCCCCGATAACTGATGCTACAGGTTCGCCAATTGTGATCCAATAATCTACCTGATCCTTCAGTTCCGTTACCATTCTTTCTACGTACTTTGTGAATTCCTTAACTGTTTCATTATTTTCCCAACCTTTAAGAGATTTCCAATAAGGATCAGAAGGTGGGGGATCCCCAAGTGGAATATCATTTAGTGGACGTGGTAGTAGATTTTGAGCTATTCTTTTTGTAAAATTACTAGGAGGAGTTAGGACCCATAGAGGAAGTGTTATATGGTTTAAGGTAATCACAGGTATTAGACCCCTCATTCTCATAGCCTTTATCATCTCTTTATAATGTTCAATAGCCTCCTGATCCCAATGGCCCCTCTTCGGTTCGATTCGAGCCCATTCTATACCAATTCTGAACGTATTTAATCCTAAATCTTTCGCAAGATCAAAATCTTTTTCATAATATCTGGGATCCCAAAATTTAGTAGCGTTTCCTGCCGATTGCAAGAAAGTTTCTATGCTATTTTTGTAAAATATATTTGGTCTAGTTAATCTCGAAATACGTTTCTTAATTGGATCAGAACTTGTAAAAAAGTCCCAATCATTGTTAATAATTCCACCTTCTACTTGATATGGGGCTGTGCCCGCACCCCACAGAAAATGGCAGCCGTTTA
>DATBGR010000575.1:0-2337 GCA_036557905.1 Nitrososphaeraceae archaeon
TTGTACAAATTCCATGTCTTTAAGGGCTATTCCTGCGCGGTACGCCATATCTAAACCATCTGGCGTAGAGGAATATGCATAAGTTGAGAAACTGTATAACCTGCCAGCTCCTCCTGTACATATTATGCCTGCAGGTGCTAAAAGTTTAAAAAAATCTCCAGTTTTCATTTCGATAGCCGTAACGCCTTGAAACTTCCCTCCTCCTTGTTCACTGAGAATGGATGTGCAAAACCATTCATTATAAAAATGGATATTGTCATATCTGAGAGACGTGTCATAAAGTGTTTGCATTTCGTAGAATCCTACCTTGTCTTGAGCGTAGGTTGCTCTGGGAAATGAATAACCGCCGAAATTACGTTGGGCGATTCTACCATCATCTCTCCTAGACCACGGCATTCCCCAATGGTCTAGTTGATAAATCTCATAGGGCATATAATTCACCAGTCGCTCAGCAACATCCTGATCGGCAAGAAAGTCACTACCCTTAATTGTGTCATAAAGGTGCGATTCTTTGTTGTCTCCTTCTTGCTCAAATAGAACAGCTGCAGTTCCGCCTTCCGCAGACACAGAGTGAGATCGCATCACTTGAACTTTGGATACAACTGCGATCTCCAATTTCTTGTTAATAGCAGCCGCAGATATAGCTGCTCTTAATCCAGCTAGTCCTGAACCTATAATCAATACATCATGATGGATAGAGTCGACCAAGTGTTCTTCTCAGCCATAACAGGGATAAATCTCCTAATTATCTTTTTGCAATTCAACTAAAATTATTGCTAAATGTAATACAAGATAGTTTCGACTTCCATTTAAGAATATTCTTAGATTTGACTTTCGTCATATGTATCGGGGCCAGCGTAGGGTAAAGGTCTTTACCGAATATAGGTATAAAACAAAGGAATACTGACATTTGATCATAATGATAAATTATTGTGGTCCGCACTGCATTACAGTGTAAACATATCCCACATATAGAGCGATCTCTATGTTCCTAAGAACATGAAATCATGGACTCAAAACGAGTAATTATGAATCAAGCATGTTCGTCTATCATTAAATTGGATTGGCATATCAAATTCGTATGTATCTTAGATCGGAATGGAAAATTGCTTGTAGGACAGGGCAGGAATATCCCATTGATTAGCATAAGTGATAGGAATGCTATCTACAATCCTAATAACTTGCCTAATACTAATCTAAAAATAGATGAATTAATTGAACTTTTTCTTAAGCATAAGAATATGTATCTATTCTATTCAGATTATCTTTTGTGGGTTATAGAGAGTTGTAAATTGCATCTAAAGGATAGCCAAAATAAAAACAACTCGAATAAAGCTCAGCACATTGGAAATAATGCTCTATCTTATTTTGAAGTATCAGGTTATAATAATGATGATGTTAAGTTGGCTGTCACTACAGTAAATGACAACAAATACCGATTTCTTTGTATATATTTTGAACCGGCTTACCGTATCAGAAATTCCTTTAATGGGGCAAGAGAAGTTTTTGAGAACTTGCTCGTCAACATCAGTAACGATCTGCAAATGTTAGCATAAATTTTGGTGTACTATCTCCGATATCTTTGAGGAACTTTCTTAGAACAGTATGAGATAATTCCATCATTAAATTAGAAAATTAGAATAAGTTTCATCACATGGTATAATTCTTATGCAAATGTAGTTGGAGTTAAAGCAAATAGCTAGCTTGAAATATGGAATGCATATTGACGCACATTAACTAGTATGCCATTGAGCCCTGAAGAAAGAAAGAAGAGATTACAAACTGTAGATGAGATCATAGGTCAAAATTTTGACGAGCAGATTAAGGAGCACAAGGCTAGTGCCAAGGTTTCTTTAGCTATACATTTTGAGAGGGAACTTACCGCAGCTGAAGAATGCGCTAAAAATAGAGATCTACAGGAAGCGTTTGTCCACCGGATATGGGCTGAGATGTTAAATACAACTCTGAACATGCTGGAGAAGGAATAATTGATCCGAAGACAATTGGTATGGAGTCAATGATGGCATATAAAATAATCAAATAGTATCTAAGGTACATATAATGTAAAAAAATAAGTGTTGCTGGCCGGCGGTGTCTGAATGAGCCTAATTCAATCCCTAATTAACACGAGTTAGTTATCTGTCAGTGGATATTACTCTTGATACTTTGGTAATGGAAAGTGTAAAAATACTCCTGGTTGTTGCTTCATCAGTCACATCAGTAGCATTATTTTTTCATGAATGCCTAACAAGCCTGCAAATGCCGTTGTAAACAATACTTTTTGTAATAATGGTTGGTCTGAAGTTTGGGTAGATTGATGTAAAAAGTTGGGATGAC
>DATBGR010000576.1:0-5338 GCA_036557905.1 Nitrososphaeraceae archaeon
ATTGAATCCTTCATGCTCTCTTGCTTCATTGTATGCTTAACAAACATGTCGTATCTTTGTTTACCATCATTTATGCTTGGCATGTCTTATAATGCTAGAAATTCATTCTTCACTATCCTCTAGACTTCTGCCTTTTTTTTAGCTGTGGAAAGCAATTTGGTATTAGTTTATTCTTGATATGATTGTGTACTAGGAAATGCTTGAAGATTCTGGATGTAAACTGCCTTCCATTGTCATGCATTATCTTCATGGGCTTACCATTAATGATTATCCAATCCTATAATACATTAAGTACATCTACAGACCTCTTTCTTTCAGACCATCTGCTTGCTACCTTCCTAGAACAATCATCTAAACAACTAATGATGTAATTCCTTTGACTGGAATTGCTGAGATAGAATGGTCCTAGGATATCCATCTGCAACATATCATTGGGATGTTTCATTGCAAACCGTTTGTACCTTCTTCTTCTATATTGACACTTGAGAATGTTAAGGCCGTGTTTTTTTAGCACCTTGTATATAGTTCTTGTACTTAATGACAATCCAATGATTCTTTTTAATCTAAACTTGATTCTATTACATCCAAATCTCTTGGTTAAACGTAGATCAAGTATTGTTTCTTCTAATTCTGGTGTTACCTTCTTGTACTTGATATTATGAGGTCTTTTAGAGAGAGATCTGATAGTCCATCTATCCCTTTCTCTTTGTACCTCTTCTTCCATTTGTAGTAACTCTTTCTGGACGTACCGTATCTCTTGCAAATAGTAGATACGGGTTCACCAGTCCAGTCCTTTTCACGTATTAGATTAACCTTTTATCGATTTCTATATGGATACACTTCCTTACAGGAGTGTAACCCATTTCAGTAAGCTATAATGTCACCTATGTTAGCAAGTACAACAACTAGAAAATAATATTTATATAAAATATTTAGAATCATCTTTCTAATGACAAGAAATACCTTGTTAGGTGCAAGTCTTCTGCTATCTGTAGCGTTAGGACTTTCCGTAATAGCACAAACTAATTTTAAAGTGATTCCATCAGCATATGCACAGGCAATCACACCGAAAATGCACTTGTAGGAGGGGATTAAGGCATTAAAAGGCGGCGATAGTCAAGGGGCAATGATGCACTTAGATGCAACAGATCAGGGTCTTACTAGTGCTTCAGATCAATATGCAAAGATGCACTTGGATCAAGGAATTCAAGCATTAAAGAATGGAGACAATCAAGGAGCAATGATGCACTTAGATGCAACAGATCAGGCTCTTAAGTAGTATAAATAGTGAGATCCAGAGCTTATTACATGACATATTTTTTTATTAATTAGAATATATGTAAAATAGACAAGTCTTAGTTCATTTTTATTACTAATCTTCATGATTAGTTATAGAGTTGATAGTAACTCTAACTATTTTCAAAATGTATTACAGTTCAAACAGTAAAAATGATCCGTGATGTTTGCTTGGCATTTAGCAATGAAAAAATAGAGTGAAGATTAGAAATCTTTTTTAGACCATCTCTATTACTTGGTCATATTTCCCTGCATACTAGCTGACGATGGTAACGGACTGATTTCATTAACACCTATTACAACCGTACTAGCAGGTGGAAGTGTCATCGTGTTTCCTGTAGGATTTTGTATTGCAATATCGGTAATTGGACTCCCAGGCTTAGAATTCACATCTACATGATATATACATAATTTACCTGGAGTTGATAATGGCTTTACTAATTCAAGATCAGCTGGTTTTACATTTGGAGCTTGTCCTATTAATATCTTCAATGGACTGACTGAACTGGTGTCACACGGAATATTTGCAGCTATATGCCCATTTGTTATCATATATGGGGTTGCATCGTATAGATGTATGAAACCTTTAGCAGGAATGGATTTGCCTTCTAACAAGATTATTGCAGAATCTCTTACAACATTCTTTGATGATGCTGCAGTTGTTTGTTGCGCATTTGTTATCGAGGTAGAACTCATGCCACTTATGAAAAGAGTCGTTGTGGCTCCTGTGAGAAAAATAGCAATTGCCATTAATCCAACTGAGAACCTTTTTTGATTGACCATATTGTTAATACATATTAGGAAGCATATAGGTTTTAAACTCTGAATCTGGAAAAAGGGCTTTTTCTAGCATCTATGGAGAATTTATCCCATATTCATATTCATAGGCATATTCATACTTTTACTATTTTGCAGTTCCTGCGACTGTGATGTTGTCGGCATTATCCGCGTCTTTTCTATCTTCTCTAGTCCAGTGCCGTTTATTAACGTCCCAAACATTTCATGAGTACTTGCATAGTGATTTTCTGTTTTGACTGTGTCTATGATAAGTCCAAGTACATGCTGCCTTCCCATAAGATGTACAGTAATAGGAACCTGATTGAATTTTAGTGTGCCATCGGAATAAATATTTCCAATTCCAGTAATTACCATATCACCACCACCTATTATCACATTGTTTGATACAAAATTATTAATTGAATGGACATGAGACTCGCTGCCATCAGGTTTTACCATAGTAAAATTAGCTGAAAAAGAGGCTTTAGGAGATGAAACAGGAGCAGCAGCGGCTGTATTATTAGAGATTTGGTTATCCATATTAGTATTATTGCGTACTACAAGATCCCATAGACCGCCCTGTATCCAAGTGACTGAACCATTTTGAATTTGATTATTTGCAAAGTGACCGGATGCTTGTATTCCATTATCTTGTTGCTCAGACTTGGCTTTTTGTTTAATTAGTTCGATTATTTTTATCTTTGAGTTCATAGCATTATCAGGTGAGGCACTAGCATTTTTAATAAGATATAGCGGAGATACTAATGAAATTGCCAATAGAGAGAAAAGTAATGATAGAGTAAAGGCACTACTATTCCGGTACATGTACTTTTAGAATTGCGAGATACATTCTTATAAATATAGTATTCTGTCAATCATACCTCGAGGAAAATGTTTTTTCGTTAAATGTCTACAGCCTTTCCCTTATTTACTAACATACTAACGAATTGTAGTTGTAGTTAGCAGATACTTCGTTTTAGGTAAGGAAGGAAAATCTGATTGACTGGTTAGTTTGTGATACAAGATATCCTTTCAGTATGGGTACTTTAACATCACTACATTCCACTTTTGGCAGATTCATCAATTTCCTAACGTGTTAACAGTTCCAGTATCAAATAGAGCATCACTTGATTGATGTGGTTGAATATTTGTCATAAAAATAAGTATCAGTGGATCTGTATTCCAGACGCTAAAGACCAAAGTTCTTACAGTGCTTTTATAATATTTACAAAAATTATTGGCTTATGAAGCAAACTTTGACATTGACTGCGTATCCTAAAGCAACAATTACATATATTACTGTCGCACTAATTCTTTTAACAGGTGCCATATACTTTTATGTTGCATCCCAGGATTATGCCGATATTTCACAGTCAGCACATCAGCCTGCTGGTAGCAAGGATGCACAGGACGTAATGGCAACAACTAATGAAATGATATTCTTTATCATAATAGGCCTGAGGTACACTGCAGTTGGAATTTACATAGTAGAGAATAGATACCGAAATAAAATACCATATATCATGGCCATGATAGGTTCGTTTGCACTTATTCTATTTTACATATTAACTAGGACAATAAATATTCCTTCAATAGGAATACAAGATGATATAGGCGCGACAGACATATTCACAAAGGTTATGCAAGCAGCAATAATTGCTCTATCTGCATACATAGTTATATCAATAATGAAGAGGAAATCGCAAATATCAGTACCAATATATGAATATGAGGAAAGGTGATCACAATCAATAGACAAAAATCAAAAGATGAACAGAGAATCAGATTTTTCTAGTTATAAATAAATTAGAGTGCTAGTAAAGACCAAAATAATGAATAGATCAACTTACAATCGGAAGCGGTTTATCCTCTTACCGTGTATAATCGGAACACTGTTTATTCTTTTAATCGCAAATCAAAATTGGATCTTACCACATGCATATTCAGCAACAACAACATCCACAAATACAACATCAACTCCAAACAGTTCGTCATTAGCTGGTGTCATAATCATAACCAAAGATGGCAAAGGAAATCTCATTTTTAAGCCACAAACTCTAACAATAAAACCTGGAGATGAAGTATTTATTGGAAATAATGATACATCTCCTCATAGCGTAACAAATGGCATATCTTCAACTGATCCACTCGCTGGAAAATTGTTTGATACTGGAATTATTAATCCAAAAGGATATGCAGAGTTTGTAGCATCAAATCTTAATCCTGGAAAGTATCAATATCATTCTATAAAAGACCCATCACTCAAAGGTGAAATAATAGTACTATCCGTAAAATAAACAACTGATACAGGAGATAATCCTGCCGATTCTTTTTTATTATATCGTACAAGAAGTATAAGTGCATCTATCTTGTGCTGAATTGTAGAATTTCATCTTTCATCCTTTTTATTATTGCAACATAGTCTTCAATATTTGAAATGCGAACTAGAATCCAGCCTCTAAAGTAGAGGATATTGTCTATGATCCTGGACAAGTTATCAGAAATTTAAACTATGGAAAACTTGAATTTTGCAAGGCAACTAGAAGCTGTTTATATTAAAATAATTCATTATTATTGAGAAGTCCTTGTCAAGTCTCGGTACTTGAGACGATATAGAAGAGGAAGTGGAGGAGCAAATACGTACGTATGAGACTTGAAAGCGCATTTTGGATAGTGAATATCAACGCAATATCGCGCTGAGATCGTAGTCTCATGTCCCTTCCTTTTTCTGATCTGCACACGTTGTACAAACAATTATTCTGTCAGAATTGCTGTTGCCCTTTACTTGGTAACCCATAACTTTACGACAATCATAACATTGCAATACGGTTGCACATGATTCATGGAATGTCTTGCCGTCAGCAAAAACAGTAGGTTGAGACTCATTGATTGTTCGATCACATTCATAACAGTGAGTACTTTCCATATCTTGTACATAATTTGATATATAATATATGCTATACCAATTAACAAAAGATGCAAATTATATTTCTTGTACGCTACAGCAAATTGAATCAGGATTAATTCTTATATTAATTGTTTATTTTGACAGTACTGTTATTTTGGCATATAGATGGGAAATATTGTACTAAATACATGGTAACAGTAGCAACGATATAATCTCATTTAAATACTAATCCTATAAGTATTGGACCCAGAAGTAGGAGTATGACAAGTCTAATCAGATCTGATGTGATACCAGTTTTGAACATGTTTGAAATCTTTACTTTTTTAGATGAGTATATAATTGCCATAGGAGGCGTGG
>DATBGR010000577.1:0-10649 GCA_036557905.1 Nitrososphaeraceae archaeon
GAGGGGATCCGTTCATTTTTGGTAGGGGCGGCGAAGAAGCAGAATTTTTACATAGTAAAAATATAAAATTCGAGATAATACCGGGAATATCATCTGCACTGGCATCCCCAGCATACGCAGGGGTTCCTTTAACACATCGAAAGTACTCTTCATCAGTTGCCATCACTACAGGACATGAAGATCCAGAGAAAGCGCAAGAACGAATAAAATGGAAGGATCTAGCCAAAACAGTGGACACGATTGTCATTTTAATGGGGATAGAGCGTTTACCTCATATTGTAGAACAATTGAAAAATAATGGTTTATGTAAGAAGAAAGGAGTGATCGTGATTGAGGCAGGAACGACGAAAAAACAAAGATTTGTTCACGGAAAACTAGATAATATTCTGAAAAAAGTAAAAAAAGAAGAAATACATTCCCCTGCAGTTATCGTGGTAGGTGAAGTCACCAGGTTGTGTAAGAAACTAACATGGTTTTCTCAATAGTGTTATCTTGATCCTACGAAAACCCTTGGATAAAAAGACTGTTGTGATTACAAGAAGATCCGAGGATGCCAAAGAATTTCTAGATCTAGTAACCTCTGCTGGCGGAAGAGCCATTGCATTACCAACTATTGATATCGTTCCTTATCCTAGTGCAATCAAGAGTGCAATTGGGCGCATACTTCTTGGTGACTATGATATTTGCATTTTCATGAGTCCAAATGGAGTAAGTATGCTTTTTTCATACGCAACCCGAATTGAAATTATGGAAAAATTGATATCGGTTTTAAACACTAAAGCCGTCATTGCTCAAGGACCTGCGACGAAGATTGTCCTGCAAAACCACGGCATATCTGTCGGGCAAATTCCGGATAACTTTTCTTCTGCAGGACTGGTATCTCTTTTTCGTAGACTAGAACTTGGATCTGGAAAAAAGGTCATAATTCCAAGAAGCGGTAAGTCAAATGATTGTCTTAGCAAGGTATTGTCCAGTCTAGGGCTAAGTGTCACAGAACTATTCTTGTACTCGCCTAAGACGGCTGTCCCAGGGGAAATATGGAATGACTTTATCAATCTATTCAAACAAGGTAAAATTGACGCTGTAATTTTTACAAGTGGCTCATCAGTTCAATCCTTTGTTGAAATTTTGAGCAAATTCAGTATTAATCTTCACGAGTACCCATTCCCTTCCACGACTATTATATCAATAGGTCCACTAACAACAAGAATGCTAAAGGAGAAGAGCATTTATTGTATCGAGGCGTCAGAACATACAATAAGAGGTACCTTTGAGCTAGTGAAATCTGTGTTAGAAAGAGGAAATTTACCAAAGCAAGATTAATTTCTACCTTTAGATTCTTCATTTTTATTAATTATGTGCAATAGTCTGTGAGATATTGCCTAGTCAAATAATGTGAGAATGAGACCCCAAAATATATATAAAACATAACGGCGTTATATAATTAGAATGACCACAGAAGAACTCAATATGGATTATAGTAAATACGATTTTAAGGATTCTACGGAGTTATATGTTTACCTAAGCAAGAAGGGACTCTCAAGAGGCACAGTAGAGGAAATCAGCAGGCTGAAAGGGGAGCCAGATTGGATGAAGGAGTTTAGGCTCAGAGCCTACGATACATTTATGAGCAAGCCAATGCCGCAATGGGGCGGCGACCTTTCAAAGATCGACTTTCAGAATATCTATTATTATGCCAAAGCGTCGGAGAAACAAGGAAAAGATTGGAACGATGTGCCAGAATCTGTGAGAAATACGTTCGAAAAACTGGGGATACCTGAAGCAGAAAGGAAATTCCTGGCAGGAGTGGGCGCTCAATACGAATCAGAGGTGGTATATCATAACTTGCGAGAGGATTTACAAAAACAAGGGGTTATATTCATTGATACTGATACTGCAGTTAGAGAACAGCCGGAATTGTTGAAGAAGCATTTCGGAAAGGTTATTCCACCAGAGGATAATAAATTTGCCGCTTTAAATAGTGCGGTTTGGTCAGGCGGTTCTTTCATATACATACCTCCTAATGTGAAGGTGGAATTACCGTTACAGGCTTATTTTAGAATTAATGCGGAAAATATAGGACAGTTTGAAAGGACATTGATAATCGCTGATGAAAATTCTGAAGTTCATTATATCGAAGGTTGTACAGCACCAGTCTACACAACAGAGTCATTGCATTCGGCGGTTGTTGAGCTTATAGCAAAACGTGGGGCAAAAATAAGATATACAACAATCCAGAATTGGAGCAAGGATGTTTATAATTTGGTGACAAAGAGGGCATATGCATACGAGAATGCCACGGTAGAATGGATAGATGGTAATCTTGGTAGCAAACTAACGATGAAATATCCCGGAGTTTATATGTTAGGAAAGAATGCCCATGCGGAAGTCATATCTGTTGCTTTTGCAGGTTCTGGACAGCATCAGGATGCTGGTGCTAAAGCAGTTCATCTCGCTCCACATACTACATCTAGAATAACAAGTAAATCTGTGAGCAAGGATTCCGGTAGGACTACGTATCGCGGCCTGCTACATGTGGCAAAAGGTGCAACAGAGGTAAAATCGAATGTCAGATGCGATGCACTATTGCTTGATGACAACTCTAGAACAGACACATATCCTTACGTAGAAGTTAATGAGGATGATGCTACCGTATCTCACGAAGCGACTGTAGGAAAGATTGGCGACGAACAGATCTTTTATTTGATGAGTAGAGGATTTACCGAATCAGATGCTCTCTCACTAATCGTCGGTGGATTTATGGAACCGTTCACCAAAGAGCTACCCATGGAATATGCTGTCGAACTAAACAGACTCGTGAAAATGGAGATGGAAGGCTCGGTAGGATAATGACCGCCTTCTCATCAGTCAAGAATCTGTGAACTGGACGATGATAAGTTTTGGCCACTCTATCTTCAATTAGCATAAATGATGTTGAGGCAATAGGTAAAGAAAATGGCGAGCCTCAATGGCTAATACAGATGAGAAGAGATGCCTTCGCCGTTTATTCTTCTCTTCCCGCCGAAGTTTCTCCTCTTTATTCAAAATATTCTGATACCAATCGATTAAAACCAAACAATGTTCAGATTCCAGACAAGAATATATTGTCTCAACCTTTTGAAGAGCTAAATGACAGGCTTAAGGGAGTAGAAGAAGGAAGCAGTGTTCTGAGAATCGGAACAAATATCAACGAAATTTCACTTTCCAATTCACACTCCGAATGTGGGATAATCGTCACAGATCTTAATAATGGTCTAAAAAAATTCGAAGATCTAATCAAAACAACACTTACAACCAATAAACTAAACTTCGCTGACGATAAATTCCTCGCGTTAGAGGGAGCCATATTTAGAGGCGGACTATTTATATATATTCCAAGAAATCTAGTAGTCGAACATCCAATTAGATTAATTAATTCCTTAAGTGAAGGAGGTACTTCGTCTGTGGCAAGGAACATTGTTGTTGCAGATTCAGGCTCAAAGGCTACCGTAGTACAGGAAATGTATTCACCTAACACAACCGATGTTAACGAGACACAACAAGCATATTTTGAATTATTAGAATGTCATGTGGACCAAAATGCGTCTCTAGAAATAGTAACGTTGCAGGCAATGGACAGCAAGTCTGTAAATTTCTCGAATAGAAAGGCCTTTCTTAACAGGGACTCAAGAATATCTTGGTACTCCGGGATGTTTGGTAGCCAGCTTTCTAGATATAAAATTGATAGTACGATGAAAGGTCCAGGCTCAATAGCCGAAGATGTAGAAATCATTTTCGGGATAGGTGACCAGTCGTTTGACATAACATCGAATTTGATACATGAAGGGAATAATTCTAGGGGTCGAGTGTTAGTTAAATCAGTTATGAAGGATGTTTCGAAATCACTTTTTAAGGGTATGATTAAAATTGGAAAGGGTGCAAAAGGTTCAGAATCATATCTTGCAGGTCATTCTATTATATTAGACAAGGGTGCTAAGTCTGATGCTATTCCTGGATTAGAGATCGAAACAAACGAGGTCAAGGCTACTCATTCTGCCTCTGTTGCACAAATGGATGAATCGCAAATATTTTATCTTATGTCGAGAGGACTAAACTTAGAATCGGCGAAACGAGAAATTGTAAGTGGGTTCTTGGAGCCTTTGTCTAGGAAGATGGGATCAGGAATCAGAGCATGGATCAATTACTTGATAGAAAACAAGTGGACAGGAAAGTCTTTGATGCTCAGAACAGATGAAGCAATGGCTCAAATATTAGAAGTTGAGAAATCTCGATATCATGAAACTCAAGATATTTTTGAAAAGCATTATAAGTATCGGTAGGACTTGAAGTTAATGGCTGAATGGTTAAAGATCTGTCAGATTAAGGATTTAAAGGAATCCGAACCTTATGAATATGACCTCGACGAAAGAAAGCTAATGCTAATAAAAATAGACAAAGATATTTTCGCAACCGATAGGATTTGCACCCATGCTTATGCTGATCTGACTAACGGATTTATGAACGAAAATGAGAGAACAATCACCTGCCCTCTACACATGTCTAGCTTCAGACTATCGGACGGTGTTCCATTAAATTTGCCGGCAGAAGAGCCAATAAAAACATATCAAACGAAGACCGAGGATGGCTCAATCTACGTTTTGATAGATTGAAACGAAAATGAACTGATCAGTGTGCAATAATCACTTGGCAGAGTTTGAAAACTTATTACAACATTATAAACATAGATCCTGATATCTTCTTGAAGTCTGGTGATGCTTTGTCATTGCTTGTTTCTGAAAAGGTAAATTTTGTACTGCAGTGTGAGCCGATTTGAAAAAGCTATGACCTATCAAACCGTGAAGGGTAATAAAATTCAAGATATTTAATCTTGGTCGATATAAGATGCGGCAAATCACTTGATAGAACACTAAACTTCAGGAATATGACAATAGGCTCAATACTGGCCAAATTCGTGATTTGTTATGAATTGAAACGACGGTGACAAACACAGTGGCGACAAATCACGATGGCTATAAAATTCTTTCAATTTTTGCTATCTTAGTACTGAATTTTTTATATTTTGTGCGAGGCTTAGTATGGCTAAAAATGCTTCTAGATAGAAGGGAAGCGCTATGGTACGTCTCCAGTTCAGTTAAAGCATCTTCTACTTGCCTTAGATTTTACCAGCGATACCTCGTTTGATGTAGAGTCGTCGAGTGCAATAGTAATTATAGACGATCTAGCCATGTGTTCTCTGCCACATTTATTGAAGTTAACATTTCATGCGACAGGACCTTGTCGTTATTGACTAGTTCATTCGTTCTTGCAGTTTCAAAAATATGAATCCAGAAAAGATTTAATATTTTCTACATTTTATTTATAAAAACTTGGGGATCATCACCTGTGATTGGGTTAACAGTCGATATAACTAATTGGGGCTGCTATGTGCTCTCAAGCCAATATTTCTAACGCATAGTCTATATTACCAAAACGCTCGCCTCGCAAATTTTGAAAGCTCCTTGGACAGTTTAATTACTTTAGGTACATCTCTTCCTATCGGCACAAAGTTGTAACCAAATACAATATGATCTACTCCCATATCTTTTATTCTTTGTATATCGCTTCCTATTTGGTCAATGCCTCCTGAAAATAGAAGCCTGTTTTTATTAATGCTAGATGATGATTTATCATCTTTAACATTCGGATATGTCAGTATAATAGTTCGGAAATGATCGGGATTCTTATTTGATTTAGTTGCATTTTCTTTTATAATGTTAATACAATTCTCGATATTTTCAAGAGGACCCGCTCCTACGCCTAGCCAACCATTAAGATCGTATTTTACTATTCTGGAAAACGTATTAGAACTGAATCCACCAAGATAAACTGGAATATGTGGTTTTTGAATAGGTTTAGGACCAATTATTGAAGCTGGTATCTTATAGTATTTTTCTTTAAATTCTACAACATCATCAGTCCAAATCTTCCTCATTGCTTGGATAAATTCATCAGCTCTTTCTGCTCTGTTCTGAAATGGAAGATTGGAAGCTTGATACTCATCTATAGACCATCCTAGGTCAAGACCAGATATTACCCTTCCTTGTGATAAGATATCTAGTGTAGCATATCTTTTTGCAAGCATTATGGATGAATCGAAAAACATGTCTATGACAGCTGTGCCTAATGAAATCATGCTTGTATTAAGAGCTTAATATAGTAAAACATTCAGTGGATCTGATGCAGTTTGATATTCAACTGGAAGCTCTTCCGTCTGGAGTGTCACCATATGGAGTTTGTGGTCTTAATGGCCAAAGAATTCTCGTGATAGTCCATAGTGAATCAAATCCTTCTTTTTCTACCTGAGTTGCGGTTTGTAGAATTTTCTCTTTTGTGGTCTGTGGTCCAAGATTTGGTAGGGTGATACCAACTTTCATAATTGATGTAGAGACAAGTTTCTTGCTATAAAAAGATCTATGCCTAGGACTTATCAGATTTGCGTTTCACGATTTTCTTTCAATCTTTCATTGTCTTGTTTGCTTGATAAAAATAATAACGAGTAGCTCAACAAATAACGCATTAGGCTAGATGGAGTAGAAAAATAGACAAACAAGCAAAACCAAAAAGGATATCAATCTATGCAATATTTAAGCCATTATCTGCTTGTTTGTCTACCTTCCAGAGCGTCACCAGCTGAGACTACTCATTTAGTTCACCACCACTTGTGGACTAACAAGGATTTATCAATGATAATTTAAAGCCTTAACTCTCCTTTGGGTAGTTTTTTTTAAGCAGTGGTGCTTCCCAGAATCTGGACTGAAAGAAAAATTACCCCTCAGTAGTCAGAAATTTTAGTTCTAATAATTCTGGCATGGATAAATGAATTTTAATCAGATTAATATTAGTCGTAAGGATTACGATAAACACTGGGTAAGCTTAAAAACGAAAATAGTGGTATACAGGGAGGGAATTTTTCTTTCACCCCCATGCAGAGAGAAATTTACCCCTTGGTAGTCAGAAATTAAAATTTGTAATGTGCTGTATCACCTCTCCTCATCTTATTAACATAAGAAAATGTATTACTGATCATGCTGCTAATATCATCAGGAATAGGCTTGATAGTTACACCAGCTAAAACGATTGAACTTCTATCCAAAGTATGACTAAATATATTATTGATTCTGCAAAGAGAATCATTATCTACAAATAGTCTAGACAAATTAGGTACTAAAAACATAACTTGTATAATATCTAAGTGTAGGTAATGAACTCTCATCTTTATAATTCTAATTCTGACATTGAATCAAATCCGATAGATAGATATCGGAAAAGTGTTACTTAACATAGATATGCGGCGCGCCAGATAGTAAACATTCTCTATAATAGGTCATCTGACGCACAGAATAATGTCTAAATACACATGAAGAATAAGCTGAAGTTTCTAGTGAGACTAGGCAATTGCCGTAAGGACTTACGAAAGCATGGCTTTAAAATGACTAATAAAGCCTTGACACAGCCCAGAAAATAACAAAAACGGTATTGTAAAGTAAGAACAGATAACAGACTAAACGAAGATAAAAATTATTCGGAGTTATAGTCCATCCATCACTATATAAAATATAGTCCGTAACCAGCTCGTCTTTCTATTGCCAACATGTGGACTGACGCCATGTAATGCGGTTGCTGGTGAGAACCAAATTGGGATAGGTCACAGGTATCTTCCTAAGTTGTTCGGATTACCTTCCTTGACAGCAACCGATTAGATTTCTAATTTATTTTGAACCAAATATTCAATATGCTATATGTTAATAGAAGCATAGAATAAGAGATAGAGCCTGGGGATGTCCCCTCAGACCTAGTAAGTTAGTATTCTGTTTTCGCTCGCTTTCGAATGGCACTCTTTTCGTTAATATCTTGAGGCTCCTTGGTTAGAAGTTTGTTGGAGCATGTTTCAATAGTTAATCGACAGTCTACTTCCAAATCCACTCTATGTTTGACTATAACCTAGATTAATTCACGGTATAATATACCGATATCCGTCATTAATAGAACATTTCTGTCCACTATTTGGATTAATAGTAACATCAACGATAAATAATTTCATTGTCTAATTATTACATGTCGCAGACAATTTTGGCAACTGGTGCAACTGGGATTGTCGGCAGTGTAGTAAAGCAGCTTAGAACACAGTCTTTCTTATCGTCGTTATCATCATATCGATACAAATTGGGGTTCAAAAAATCACAAATATTTACGATTATAATACTTATTGGAATTTGTTCTTCTATTTCTCTTATTGCAATTACTAGTTATACATCGGCATATGCAGAAAAAACAAGGCCAGTAACAATAACAACAATAATGTCTCCAAGAACTAGTAGTCCAATCAAGTCATCTTCAACCGAGTTAAGCACTGTTGAAACAAACGCTGCTCTAATTCCCAAAATAAAAATACTATCTCCCGATGATGGTCAAAAAGTTCCAGTAATTAATAATAACCTCGTTGTTTCTGGCACTTCATCAGATGATAAATCAAAGGATTGTAAAGTTTCAATACTTCTCAATGGAGTAAAGCCATATCAAAAAACAATTGCTACAGGAAAAAATGGAGCCAATGATTATTCTACTTGGAAATACAAATTAGATCCGATCTATACTGTACTTAGAGATGGATCTAACAAATTAACGACGAAAATTACCTGTTATGAAGATCCTTCCAGTTCAAGCAAATGGACAAGTATAAATCTAATTGGGACTAAAGAAGGCAATCACAGAGACACCACTGGTGTAACCCAAGCTATGCCATTAGGAATTTCAATTAGAATTGATAAAAATCCAATTAGTGTAGGGGACATACAGACTATTACTGTAAGGGTTTTTGATCCAGATTCTAAAAATTCAGATACTAGTGTAACTAAGGTGCACGGACAAATTCTAGATTTATCATTGTTTCCATCTGCCTCCTATTCTCATAAACATGTGAACTCAGTTGTAGAGCGATTTGATGGTGATACAAACAAAAACGGTGAAGTTTCGTACTCATGGAAAGTACCTAAAAATACTCAAATAGGCACACCGTATATAGTAAAAGTAGACGCAATATCTGACAAATATATTGGGAGTTCAGAATCAAATATATTTACTATAAAACCTTCAAATAACGACAATGTCTTTATTTTAGCTCAGGCCAGCAGAAACTTTACTAACGGTTTGAATAATAATATAAAGAATTTTACACAGGAGGTATTTGACAAAGTTACAAACAGTATGGAGAATCATTTGAGATAAAGAAGGTTCTAAATCATCGAGCATATACTATTGATGACAGAGAATTTAAAATATCAGAGTAAGTCGTACTCTTTACTATCCATCAAACTGCGAATAATTATGACAACACCAAATTGAAAATAGTACAGTCTAGCAATTCGATTGAATCAAATTGTAGTCATTTAGGAATTGACATTAAATTACGATAGGTGCGACGCCAAGTAATAAATATTATCAAAAAATCGACGTCCTAAGTATAGAGACTGAGGCCCTGGACTGATGCTTTCACTTATCTATACCGTATGTCATTAGGCGCGCCAAATACTGAATATGATAGATAAGAATTATCTTGAGGTTTGATGACTTTGCAACTCCTATATGTAAGACCCTTAACAGGAGTCTATCCCCGGTTTTATTCTGGTATGCCTTGCTTTTGATAAGACTTGCTCTTCTGGATCCATCATTTCGGCAATTTTAGATATTCGGATAGTTCTTTTTTCTTAGTTTTTGTAATGAGTAGATTGGTTTTACGTTTTTGCTGCTGCCATCCAAATGGCATATGTGTACTACAATGAAGGATCATGATGTGTTTAAGGCCATCATGATTAGAACTATACAAATCAGATGAGAAAAATGGATTGTCAGAAAAATGTGTTTATAATTTAGTTAAAATCTTCATCTTAAAAAGTTAAGTATATTCGTCTACTCGCTGTACTTTAAAATACCGTAATTGACGCGCCAGCATAAAATGTCAAATTTGAGAAAACCAAATGAATAAACCTGGAACGGGTTTATCTAACTGTATTCAAATTCCAGAATGTTTTTAGATAAATCTACCTAGTATAAACATTTTTAATTATACTAACAAAAATTAAAGTCGAATTGTATTTATACCACCGTTACGATTTTTGATTATGTTATATACTCTCATAAACTCAAGGAAGCGCATTCTTGCGGTTATATTGGTTTCAGTTGTTGTTGTTTCAAGTATTCTCCCCTTAAGCGGGTATGATTTAGTGGCTGCCAAAAGCAAGAAAAAGGCGAACCAAAATTCCGACACGCCAGACGGATCATCTAGAGATGTTACTAACGAGGAAAATTCTTCTCTTCAGGTCCCTACTTCTGATAATGGTGGTCAACAGAAATCCTCTACTTCTAATTTAGGCGAGGAACAGTCCTCGCTACAGAACCCTACGACCGAATTGAATGCTACCAACCCAGAACTACCATCTATGTCAGAAAACTCGAATCCTAATACATCACCAGCCTTTGTTCCCCAGCAGCAAAGCTCATCAGAAAACAATGCACAACCAAGCTCATCAGAAAACAATGCACAACCAAGCTCATCAGAAAACAACACGACTAATACATCACCAGCCTTTGTTCCCCAGCAGCAAAGCTCATCA
>DATBGR010000578.1:0-3942 GCA_036557905.1 Nitrososphaeraceae archaeon
CTAAAGAAGTCAGCTATTTCCCCTATTGCAGAGTTACTAACATCATATTTTACAGGTATCGAGATAGTTGTTAGAAAATCTGGACTGAAGGCAGCAGCTTCCCCTGTCAGTAAGTTAACCATGCAATTGCTGGTTGCTAGCCACTCAATATTAGAATCGAAATCCTCTCTGTTTGTAAATGTACGACGTCTGATATGACCCAAGGTCTCAGATACATCTTTATTTTTATAACCACGATTCTCTGCTGCAGCCTCAATAATAACTTCGCCATTCTGAACAAATATGCCTTTATTCCTGTCATAATACAGAATATCTCTGGTATCAGTAAGTGTCTTGAAGTTATATTTTGCTATTAGCTCAGCCTCAAAGTCTTCTTCAGACACCTTCTCTCCATCCAGTTGCTGCCTTTGTGACTGCTTGATTATCGACTTACCAAATGGGACATCCTTGTATAGATCATCAGATTCCTTATGCTTTCTTGTGATAAATCGTACTGCGTCATTCCATTGCCTTTCAAATTCGAAATCTGGTAGGGCTTCTTCATAGAACTTATTAGTGTTATGCCTGCGAGCTATTTCCTTTATTTCATCAAGAGATAATATGTCCTTGTTCTTTGTGATCAGAGATTCCATTACCCTTAGTAAATCTTCATGTCTATTGTGACCAACCAGTATTTTATGGCCAGGTTTGAATAGTTCTTCAATTGGTTCGATTGCCTTACCTGCTATTCCTCCAGCTTCGCTTACTGTAGTTGATAGATATTTAATGCCATATTTATTACAAATATTGTCTAGGTGCTGCTCCAGCTCATCTGTCTGTGACTCAGTTAGAACTAAAGGCTTATCAGTTCCCAAGATCTCATATGGAAATCCGCCTGCATGTATAGATGGTGAACAATATAATATCCCATATTCACCCAGACCTTTAATCTCTAAAGCTGGTATTTCATTCGACTCAATTTCTTCACCTAGTCTATTCTTATCACTACCTTTACTTCTAATTGGTCTTGGAGTATAAAAAATGATATGAGCCCTGTCTGCATAGTCTATAGATATTACATTACTATTTTCATCTTTGATCTCCTCTTTATGTACCTCCACTAATGTTAAGGCTGCAAGCTCTAACAGTGTTTTGGTTTTACCATTCTTAGTAAGAAATTCCTCAAGAGCTTTTCTGTTGTCTGCATCTATTCCTGCTAAATAATAATTTGCATTCGATAACTCTTTGTTATGCCATACTTTACCTGGTATTATCGCCATACCATTGGCGAATAATTCGCTAGATTTCCATCTATTATGAAGCTCTTCAGGTATAGGCCTATCTTGCCACTCTTCCCATTTGACAATAGGTCTCTTTTTCTTTGTGTTTGCAGGAATAATATTTACTCCTATATCATATCGCCAATGGTCAGCAGCTTCATTAAAATCAACATCACTTATTCTGTAAAAATAGTCAGAGTTTGTCATCTTATATCATCTCAATATCGCGTATTGTCATGTCTAGTAGCGTCCCCTTTCGAAGATAACTAGACTCCTAGATATACCCCACATCTTACGTGTTTCTATTAATTGCATATGATTATGGACTTGTTCTGTAGATAATGGACAGTGTATGTGACACATTGGAATCCAACCTGATTGTTTGAAAATTTCAACGTAATCCCAAATGAATGTATTAGGTGCAACTTCTGTATAGATATGGTCTGACATTAAAAAGGCAATTTTTTTTATTCCTTTTTTGTAAAAGTCTTTTGCAGCATTTTCGAATATTTTCATATACTGATCCATATTCAATGAGGCTATTGATCCATCTGGATTATCGTATTCTTTCTCCTTCTTTTTCCAATATGGTGGATCCCAGAACAAGAGATCTGCATTTTGTGCTTCTTCTGATAGGCCTAAACTAATGTCACGCTTTATTATATCATTTCGTTCGTTGTGTGGATTGATATCATACATTAAACATTTTCTATTCATGTCTTTACACACATCACCTATGACTCCACCTCCTGACATAGGGTCAATTATCAAATCATCTTCTTCTGTGAAGAAGTACAGCGTGTTGAATATTATACCAGCCGGTATTTGGCCAGGATATTCCTTACCATAGCGACCGTCTAACTGAAAATTCCATTGATTATATGGTCTTATATCTATGCCTAATGATCTAAGTCGCTCTTGTTCAGTTAGTTGAAAACCACTTGCTATCTTTGCCTCTAACTGCTGCTTCTTTTCTTCATTCCTTATTCTTCGGAATGCTTTATCAATACTTATTTTTCCCCTTCTTACATTATGAATTAGGTCCTCAGGACCTTTTTCTATTATTGTCTTTACCTTTCCAACCGTAACGTGTGAGGTTATTGACTGCTTTCCTATTTTTTCATTAACCCTACCAAGTGTAAAATATTTTACACTCGAGTTTTGTCTTACTTGGTTCTGCTTTAAATTGTATATTCTATTTTCCTCTGCAATTTGTTTTAGGATAGGCTCCCTTAGTAACTGTAATTCTGTTCTTTGAAATGTGTTTAAGTGTCTACGTTGTAGGTTTAAATCGATAACAAATAGTTTTTCATATAATTTGTTTTTGAACATCCTTACCTCATGTTTGGGTGTTATACCTAATTCGTTACATATTTTGAATCTATGATGGCCATCCAATATTACACCATCAGGATTTACTAGAATTGGTATTTGTTGACCATTATTCTTTATCGATTTTTTTAGCGAAGTATATTCGTCGTCTGCAAGAGATTGTACCACTTTTTCGTATTCTTTATCTATTTTAAGTTCTGTTAGATCAACACACATTGTATCACTAGAGTAAGGTACTCGAGAAGGTTTATTTTCGTCTTCTACTCTATACAAGATGTATTGTAGACTCCTTGCTGTATTTGTCCTGGCTGTGACTACAGTATTGGACTTTGATACCTACGTCAACGCTGACTAAGATTAGGGTTGAGGGATTGGACGAGCCTGAGAAACTAGACCAATCCGCTCGACGTTTAACTATCAATTTTTTCCTCCAATTATCATCAATACTACTATTCCATCTAGTCCTAAGTTAACAACACTTACACGATTCCTTCTGAAGCGTGTTTCTAGTATACCACATGTGGAGACACTTGTGACATAAACTATTTGGTGCCTCTCTTCTATTTTTTCTCTTCCATTCATTTCTTTTTCCAGCTTGTAAATTAACATCTGAAATCTCCACCATCCAAGCTCATACCATAAATCAATAACACAGAGTCTTGCTCTCTCATTACTGTCGATTAGTTTCGATTTATACAAGTCGTTGTTTGTTTGTAAAATTGTAGTCATGTAGATTTATTTCGCACACTCCATGACTGACATTGGTAAGAAATTCTTGATTTTTAATACTATTCCATCTTCAATCTGCAATTGTTCAAACCATGTATTTTCATCATTAATTCCTAAGTTCTTTGCTAGTCTTTCATCGATTACCACAAATATTTTATCTGAAATACAATGAGCCTTTTTGATTGGATTTTTGCGAAGGTTCATTTTCTTGCATTATTCCCTTGAATTGATTCAGATGAATGCAACGATAATCCTTTCAAATATTGCAGTGATTTCAAGCTCAGATTATTAATCATTTATCTTGTCACCATCTGATAAAGCCTTAACAAGTCGCAATGCCATTTCCAGCTCTTTCATTTTCTCTTTATTTTGTTCTGCACTTTCTATCAAGGTTAAAATTAGATTATTCAGGATTTTTGTCGGCTTGTAGAGCGAGCCTAACTCATTTGTTACTTTATATCTTCGAATGTCTTCTTCATCGCCTTCTGGCTCACTATATAATCCTGCGTACGTGGAATAGGCTATTGGTCTTTCATCTATTGATCCATCTTCTTTTCTACGTAAGGCCTTCCCTACTTCGACTGGTGGTTCTCCATACGGTATCAATACTGGATGTATTGCT
>DATBGR010000579.1:0-7874 GCA_036557905.1 Nitrososphaeraceae archaeon
GGTGACCTCTAAGCCATGTATGTCGTATGTTGAGAATTCAAGTATTCAACTTTTAAAACTAACACCTAAATCTGCTAATATGATTTGAGCAGCATTTCTGCCAGGAGCCATTGAAACACCTGGTCCAGGATGATTGCCGGATCCACAAAGGTAAACATTTTGAAGGCTTGGAATTTTATAATTGCTTAAAGTGGACGTTGGACGCATCCATCCAGACTGATATGGCAAAACTGCCCCGCATGATAGCGTACCTCTAACACATGTAGAGGGTCTTGTTTCATAAGCTACTGGAGAGTATGCCACTTTCTTTGCGACTGCATCCTTAAGATTTGGAATGTATTCGTTTGTAATCGATTCAATAATTTGATCGCTATAGTGATCCTTGATATACGACCAATCTAAAATCCTGCTGTTCTCATTATTATCTATGTTATAAACTTTTATATCATACGGCACAGAAAGTATAAGAAATTTTACAAGATGTTTATTACCATTAGATGATGAGGGAACCCTACTAGGATCGATTATCGAGTCATTACTCATTATTGAAAGAGGATTATTCGGAATTATTCCACTCCTGCATTCGTAGTAAATTTTTGAAAAATACTCCAGCGTGGGAGGAGAAATATGAATTTGAGAAGACTCGCCGACCAATGAGTTTGATTTATATTTCAACCTCTCATTCAAAGCTAAATAGATACCAAAGATAGAATCACCCCATTCATATCTTTTCATGCTATCCACAACATACGAATCAACATAATCTTCCCCTATGAGTTTAAGAACCAAGGTGGAAGGATCAGTGCTTGAAACAACTAATTTTCTTACCAGTATATTCTTTCCATTAGCCAAACTAACGCCTATAGCTTTGTTATTCTCAATTAAGATTTTGGTAACACGTGCATTTGTCATTATGGATCCTCCATGTGCTTCGATGTACTTTGCGAGGGCATTGGGAAGGTTAACAAAGCCCCCCTTTACTACGTTGTTACCCTTGTCCTGTATAATACTAGCAAATAAATGACACAGCTCACCACCACCCGCATCATCGGGAGAAAGGCCTACAAAAGCTGCAAAGGTTCCAAATACTACTTTAGCTTCGTCTGACTCAAAATTCTCTTCGCACCATGAGCGCATTGATTGAATCTGTCTACGAAACTCTTTTGCCGAATCTTCTCTTGGTCCCTGTTGTCCTAATTTTTCTAGATGCTTTGTTAGATCTATAGGAGGTGAGTTAATTGAAGAAGTTATCTTATCCCTATCAGACAGATATTCTGTAAACAACCTATGCCATGTCAGAGCATCTCTCGTTGAAAAGGCCCGAATACTTTTCATGGTCTTGTCTAAGGATCGGTACATAGATATAGATCGGCCATGGGGAAAAATATGAGAGAATGATACTTCAGGATATATCAACTCAAATCCGTAATTGGCTAGGTTCAATTCATCTGGAACTGGAGACATGTTTGCTAGCTGGTAACCAAATGCATGCACATCAGATTTGAATCCTGGGAGTGTGATCTCTTCAGTTATAGTCATTCCTCCAATCGAATGATATTCCTCTAAAACCAATACTTTGAGACCAGCTTTTGCAAGATAGCAACCACAAGTTAAGCCGTTATGTCCAGCACCTATCACGATGGCGTCAAATCCTAAAGTTGCTCGCGAGTTGTGATGTTCAGTCAATTTAATGTTAAAGGGAAACATGATTGATAAACATCGCTTAATCTTTTTCAGGATGATATTAATTTAACATGAACAAAGTGTTAATCTCATCTATCTAACTCCTGTATCACAGGGTTAGTATTTCTCTAAAAGCATTAATTTAGGAAATTGACATCTAGATGCTGCGGTGTATTATGTTATTACTACACCTAGTTTCTATGGAATGTTCCCCGTGTCTGTTTGTTTATTTGAAATTGTACGACTATTGAAGTTCATATTTTTTAGACGCAATGTTTTACGACTTCCATTGTATAGTGATTCAAATTATTTGTAACGTCGCGCTATGTGCAACAAGAGATCACACTACTTTCCAATTATATCTACATGTAGATTAGAATTGTCTGAAATTAAGATATTCCTATAATGATTGTTTTACAGGCGTCTTCTCTACTCGATAGAATTCTGCCAAGCATAATTATAAGAATTGATCAACATCTTATACAGATCTTAAGGAGGATCCGTGATACGTCCAGTTGTTACTTATTATGCTGTGTTCTGAATTCTTGTAATTACTATAGATTACCATTTATCCCTGGTTTTAAGGGATGAAGCTTCTGTGATAGGCATAATCTCTAATGTCATTTAGTGATATTAATGTTATAAATGATCGTTTTCAATCTCGACAGTGTAATACGAAATGACTACTAGGTTGAACTGCTACCTAGTCCTTCGTTATTATAGTAATGATTTGCAATATACAAAGATTCCTAGCTTTGGTGTAGGTGCATTATAAGGTCAACTGTACGATTCAGAGCCACCACAATATGCATAGAATTGGATATAAATACTTTGACGTAAAATAGCTCACACAAGGCCTATAATTAGGGTGCAATTTGGAAAAATATTTTTAATATGCAATCAACAAATTATTTATATGAACCTTCGTTACATCGCCACCCAGTTATGTACGTGCACTTGGATTGAAATAATGACCGGAATTGGAGTATGCGTTTATCTTCTCTATCTTCATAGCTATACTCTTACAATTATGACTGTTGCATTGTTCACACCATTAATAATATTCCATTTTGTAATGACAAGACTGTCAAATTCAGATGACTTTTATTGCAACGAGAAGTGCAGTAGAAATTCTAAATACCTAAAATGGTCAACTTAGCAAGGCTAGATGAAATAGGATTGATGTTGGTAATGACTTCGTTTTCTATGGACCAGTGATAGAAAGCATTTTGATATCGACGAGTTTATAGCAATTGTAAATCATGATCAAATAAAAATGTAATTAATAATTAATCAATAAAAATGATCCATTAAAAACCACATTCATACAGACAATGAAAAAGTATTATTCTCGATTTGTTACTATGGTAATTATTCGGAAAAAGATAACTTTGGATCTTGATAAAATGCATCGATTCAGTGCAGCCCACTATACCTTTGATCCCTTAACCATTTTTATATTTAATCAAATGTACTATAACTTCATGAGCAAATCTGATTCAATAGATGACAGTCTAGTTTCGCATATTATATACAGGGTTCCTAAAAACAATCATGACCCAATGTTGCACCTATGCGAGGAGGCCTACGATATGTTGAAGCAAAATGGCATTCTACACTACGACATTTTCAAATTAAGCAATAATAATGTGCCAATGGATGGGTTTGATAACATTGCCAATACCGTTTCAGCAAACCAAGACGAGGAAGTATGGATCGAATCAATCTATTATAAAGACCGACAACATATGAAGGAAGTAATGTCAAAGATGGAAAAAGACGAAAGAATGGGTGAATCGATGAAACAATCTATGGCCCTACTACCCCCTGGTGCCAAGTTTATTATGGGCGAATTTGAACGCCTCAGATTCTAGACTACAAATGGTTACTTTCCTCCATTCCACCTCTGACTTTGCCGCTAGATAAAATAAACCAGCAAATAATGTGACCTACGAAGGGGTAATTTTTCTGTGAATGTGGTTAGAAAAGATCAAAATAGAAAATACACATTTGTACAATAAACTAACTAACCCAAAGACTCTATTAGTCGAATTCAAGGCATAGAACTATGATTTGCGTGGGAACCACCGAACCTCCAAAGTTGTTTTTTGGCAATGCCATTCAAAAGATATCGTGTAGTGATTTTATTATCAATAACGCGTCAAGCTCTAGGTAGAGAATACCAAAGGTCATTTATTGCAATATAGATCCAAACATTTAAACTTCAACCGAATAATCTGATCATTTTCAAATTATGACGTATGAACTTTAATCGAGTTGGATAAAATTAGTCATGAAATTAGTAGATGTATAAAAAATGAAATACCATTTGAAACCTTACAGTCTATTATTAGCAAAATCTTTTCCTTCATTTTTTATCAGGAATGGATACCTGTAGTTGGTTAATATCTAGATGTATCTTTAGACTAGACATCTTTGAAAAATCTCATCGGCCAACTTCAAGAAGATCAGGATTTGAAATGCTAACCTCATTAATATAGATATTCTAAGTTATCTAGCAAACTAAATTAGAGGAGTTTTTCAGTATTACATACATATAATGTATTTTATACATAATAAAATTAGAAATAATCTATATTCCTATAATTAACTCGGGTTTTTAAAAATCCTTAATAACAAGTGCTTATAAAAAATGTTTTCTATTTAATCTAAAATGATAACAAAAACAAAGGTAATCTTCTTTGCAATGATAGTATCATCATTGACAGTTGGAATATCTGCGACCATGGCTGAAAATACGTTATTGATTCAGTCCGTACACGCGCAGGGCTATGGTGGAACACCCATGAACAGCCCTCCGCCGCCAAGTGGTGGTGCTAGCTCAGCAAGCCCAGTACCTCCAGGAAATTCAACTTCAGGTAACGCAACAAAGTAAAACCAGGCAAGACTAAACTATTATGAATAAGGATCAGACAGATTAGATATCTGCCTCTGATACCGTTCTTTTTATTCACAGAACAATTTTTCAAATGATATTTCAGAATTCTTTAATCTATGGGTATAATCTGAGGTGATGGATTTGAGGCAATAATTCCTGATATACAATTGATGTTTCAATTTAGTTCGTAGTCTCCATATGAGTAACAAATGCTTGTTGAATGAAATGGTCTTTGCTGATGAGCTAATGCGTCAAAGGTACTAACAGTTGTACTCCACTTATCAGCATAATACCAGTATCAATGAATATAACTTATGCCTAATCGTTTGCAAAGTATAGGTAGTAGATCAAATTTATTTGAGGTCATTATGACTACTAGTATACTTGTGATTCTAACTGGTCCCACTTTTGAGATGTTCATATGATATTTCATATTTTAATCCATTCTATTAATCTTATTCTTGTCCTCTTTTTGACATCATAATCATTAGATAATTAAGAGAATAGTAATGAAAATACCAATAGCGCGAAATAAAGTTGTCCTAATTGGGTAAATGCCTGCAGTTTTATCTACCGCCCTCTTTGGTTTTATATCGACTATCCTTTACAATAAATCCTGTGTTTTCTTTCATCTCTAGTGTATCTAGTTGCGGCAGCAGTAATGACTCCCGTGGTTCTCAAAAACAATATCCATTATATTAATACATATCCATTTATAGAAAGGAAATACTTTCAGTATGTATTACTAATCGCGTTGTTCGGAGCAGTTATAGCAGTTATAACCGCGGACTTTTATCCAGATTGAACAGGCACTACAGACTTATCGCTAAAGTAAATAGAAAGACTAAGCTATAGGAGATAATGATTAATTGGGGAACAATTACTCCGATAATCGTTGGAATTATAGGTATATCCGGTGTGTGGCCCTTTGTCGACCATGTTTACATTAGGCCTAGCATAGACATCAACATAGGTACGGAACCAGAGTCAATGAGTTCGATGAGATAACCCAGATAAGACAATTTAGATATCTAAGAGATGCGATATTTGAGTTCATAATGAAAGCTGCTGGTAACAATGAAAACGGGAGATAATAGGGGTAACTAAATTGTAACAATGGTAATTATATGAAAACGTAGGATAACAGGATCCTTTAAGGACATATAAATAAATAATTGATATAATGTAAGGAGACAATGATTAATTGGGGAACAATTACTCCTGTAATCGTTGCAATTATAGGTATGTCTGGTTTTGTCGTGCCTGCTTTTTCATCTGTTTTTATCAATGAGATTTACAAACGGCCAACCATAAACATCGATATAGGTACGGAACCAGAAAAAGACAAACAAATAATTAATATCACAAATAGTGGGCCAATCCCTGCAACTAATCTTTCGCTAATAATAACAGCAAACAATCATATAATTAATAATATCACTAATCTATTTAGTACCACCAATGTATTTTTGGTAAATCCTGGGCCTGTATCGTTATTAGAAATGAATCATCTTAAGTCAATTAATGGCTTACTCTTAGAACTGCGTATAAAAAAGCTCACCAATGGTGGTGGTTCGAAAATTGAATTGGCTGTTGGTGCGAATGGTACTACAACTAAAGACTACGTAGTTTATGCAATTTATGACCAAGGAAGCGAAAAAATTGGCACAGAAGAGCCCCACATCAATGGGATAACTTCAGCCTTTGTTTATCTCCTTGGCTCTGGATTCTTGTATCTCCCGCTCGCAGAGTCAATAGTAGTTATTTTTATAATTTATAGAGTACAAATCCATAAAAAAAGGCGATTCCTAGACCAAATTATAAATCAAATGATGGCTGTTCGCAAGTTGTTCAGGCATGATCCTTTGTACAGGATTGATTTTTCTTCCGATCCTTTGTATCAAACTCTTACCGATACAACTTGGAAGTCAGGGCCTCGTGGTATTCGTATGACTAGTCGTAAAACTATCAGCGACACCAATGACTACTTACGTATTGATGATTTTTACTCTAAACTGGTAGAGCGGAATTCATGCATCAAGAATAATCAGGTTATTGACGATTCCGTACTCGAGAAACTAAACAGGCAGTGTCTTGAGTTAGCGGAAAATGCGTTAGAAAAAGTTGATTGGAGCAAATATAGATAGTACAATTAGAGATACCATTTTAACCCCCTCTTTCCTCCCGTTGGACACTTTCCTTGGGGCAGACATACAGAGTGGATGGACTAGAGAGTCAGACCCCACTAGCGAAGTCAATGAATGCATGATATATCCACTACCATAGCGGATAACCTCACAACTGTGACAACTGATAAAAACCGAACTACGATGTTCTAGATACTGGATTGGTTTATAATATGGATATGAAACAATGATCCAAAGGGATGACAAATGAGATCCGAGAAGAAAGTAATATTTTCATCCTAGATTTGCCATAGTCTTACATGGACAGAACATAAAATGGATAAATAATGATCTCAGAAATCATAGATTAGTTTCAGATAATCCTGACACTCTTGTATCTGAAGGAGTATTTGATACTGGAGAAATCTTAACGGGAAAAACTTGCTCAATACACTTTAATAATCTTGAAAAAACAGTAAATATCTCCTATTCTTGTTCTCTGCATCCTAATGAGAGAGGAGCGGTAATAGTTCTGTCAAGGGGAGAAAATTTACTCGGTGATGAACAACGTTTACAACTTCTTGAATCTACGCTGCTTTCTGAGATCTCTCTAGAATTTGAGAGAATGCATACTGGCTTAGAAAAATATGTTGATCCCTAGATGCTCTCTTACCATAGGACTAAACTCTTTCGAATCGTGAACATTACCTTTAGTTACTCTGAAAGATACGATCTTCTCCGATCTAGCATCGACTGCAATATGTAGCTTGATGAACTCTTTTTTCTTCCTGATCCATTTTGCTCTATGTAATCTCCTTTCTTTGTTATAGTAAGACCAGAAGCATCGAATATTAGCGTGATCGGCGAAACTGAATATAGCGTAATTGAATTCTAAATTTGCCGACAGCTATCATCTACTAAATGTATCTCAATCAACCAATTTCTATTGTTCTGCAGACTGATTTGCCTAGATTCAAAATCCTGAAAGTACCTCACGAGCATCATTATATCCTCGCTCAAGCAATAGACTTATCGTCCTAATAGAGAAATCGTACGATTTATTAGAAATAGTATGCTCATCATTCTTCCGATTTATATTTATTATTTCATCTATTTCAAATCGACCCTCCACTAGATCTAGAAATCTTCTAGCTCTTAGGAACTCA
>DATBGR010000580.1:0-6382 GCA_036557905.1 Nitrososphaeraceae archaeon
CTTCTGCGTCAGAAGCAAACATTTGTGGATGAACCTTTTCTATTTTGCAATTGGCATCAAGTAATTTTTTTAGTTCTGAAATAGACTTAAACTGATTACTAGCCATTATGTTATATCATATTATCCTCATAACAATAAAACAATTCTTCTGGTCATCGCATTTGATAGAACAGGATTATTTGGATATATGGAGATAATCTGCCTGAAAAATAGCCAAATTTTATTACATCATGTCATATCTGGAGTTTACTTTTGTACGGACGTTCATATATATATCGATCGCAGGACAGTATCTTATTGCATCAGATCTATACCTTATCGAATCGTATAAATCAGATTAGTAATGCCATTTTATTTTGGTTAATAAATATTTAAAAATTGGTCTTCTAATGGTAATTGCATTCGGAGTATAGACAGTCTATTGGATCTCGAAGGATTCGATCGTCTGTCGAAATTGAGCAAAGTCCAGCGAAAATTCCACTTGAATCGTCAGTAACTTTTATTCTTGCCGATTCACAGTATATCAGTATGTTACTCGTGTGAAATATAAATTGCGGACTCACATGCTAATTTCAAAAAAACGTATTATAGCCCTTTTTGATATAATAGCATAATACTGTTGAAGTTCAGGCACACAAAACAATCTGAAAAAAATAATGTTTTAAAATTCTGTACTAATACATTTGAATGGGGTGACTACATAGAGGAAGTATGGGATGATTGGTACTCTGATCCAAATGGATATTTGACGGTTGCAGAAGAAGAAGACAGCGGAGTAATAGTAGCACTTTCTCATGCTCATGTATGTCCTAATAGGAAAAGGGCATGGTTAGAAGGTGTCAGAGTTAATCCAAATTTCCGACGCAGATCTATTGGAACAGAGTTGATAAAGAGAATGGTACAATATGGCAAAGAACAATGAGCTAAAGAAGCAGCCGGTCTAGTATCAGTAAAGAATCTCGCCTCACAGGCAATGATGGAAAAAAATGGTTTTGTTGCGACATCAAGATGGACTTATTGTTATATCAGTACTACTGCTAGTACAGTATTTCAACAGCCTGATATTGGCCAAGCCAGAATTGCAACATCAAAGGATAGGGAACTGATTTGTAACTATCTTAAGCAGTCTCAGATATTTAGGGCAGCAGCAGAAAATTACGAACATTTATGGAGATGGTATCGTCTTAATTTGAGTTCTGACATTTTGCAAAATTTGATTGAAAATAGAAAAATAATCATCATGACTACTCATAATCATTCAATTATAGAGGGAGTTGCTATTATTAATAAAAACGACAATAATATGTTTCAAATAGGCTATATCGATGCTTTTGACGTATTAACTCTAAGGCATCTGATTGCCTTTGTCATTAATTTGGCATACTCCGAATTAGGAGAAAAAAAATCCGAGACATTACAAATATTCATTACTCACACACCGTTTCTGCAATCAGCTATGGGAGATTTAGCAATAGATCAATATGGGCAGTTTTTATTATACACAAAGGAATTTTAGCTTCGCAGTCGTTCTAGGTATAGTAAAATTGTATATCAAGCAAGCAACATACCATATGCCATATATAGATAGTTAGATTGAAAATTCGAAAATATCCTCGTAGGTTCTGGATTCCAATGGTCGTTGTCTTTTGAGAAATGTCTTTTTTAGTCGCGCTTGCAGCTGCTTGCCATGGCGACAGACAAACCCCATGCACAGTGCACCTATATATCACTAGCTGATTTATAGGATTGTTGATGATGAATTTGATTCTAACATGACATGCTTGGCTACAGTAAAAAATCCTCTCAATGTTACTATATCATATACGAATTTTCCATCTTTAGGGTTTTTCAAATCTTATTAGCGATTGCCATCCAAATTGGGTAGCTGGGACGGTATAAGTACTGTAATCCGATATTGATTTGATCATATAATTTGAGGTGATGATTTTATTTATTAATTCTGTTCCATCCCTCATTTTCGATTTTTATGCTTTCAATAAGTACGCCATTAGCATTTGCATCTAAGTCTTGAATTTGATATTCCGACACCCAGCATCTATAAATTTTGTAAGCTAGCACTAAATTTCCTTCTTCGTCAAGCAACTCAATAATTATGTCTTTACGAAAATCATTAAATGAACTTTCAGAGCTTGTTCCAACCTCATGACTCCAAACCTTGTTTGCCCAGTCGTCAAATTCCAAGTCCTGAGTAACCCCGCGTTCTAACGTTATTGCTTCAAATTCTGTCATACCTGGAGATTTTCTACTCGAACTTGGATCGCCACCTTCACGATGTTCTATTACTTCTGTGGTTCGTTTTAACGCTGAGATTTTGCTTAAACCTGCAACGTATTTACCATCCCATTTGATTCGAAACTTGAAGGTTCGATAAGGATCAGAACGGGCTGTTTCCATATGAAATTCAATCAAATAAATTGGTACCTCTGGTAGTGGCATTGTGTACTTGCATAATCAAGTCTTTAGATTGAAAAATTCAACCAATTGGAGAAGAATTTTTCTTTAGTTAAATAACGATTTCAGTCCCACTAACGACTTAATGGATCTCAATTAAACTATATTCACATAACTAAGATATGTTGAAATGCTAATGGAGGTATCTCATTATGACACATTATGGGACAGTGTTCCGCGTTACAGGTACAAAATATAAATCTCGACCGGGCTTGAAGCAGTGGTTCGGTTTATCTCTAATACAAAGAGCAGAATCGATGCCTGTATTGATCATACAAGACCCTCGTTGGGTGTCGAAATCCAAGAAGTAAAGGAATCCCTCATTGCTGCTAGAGACAGAGGAATAAGTTGCCGGTAGATACTATAGAGCCAAACCAGACATATTCATTGACAGAATCATCTGTTGAATACTACAAAGGCCTGGATTGGTGGGGCATCTGCAATAATTCACTTGTTCGCTCGTATATATCTCAACCATGTGAGACTTTAGTAACACCAGACCATCGTGCGCTCACATCCCAAGGAAAGATAGTATTGGAGAGGATACTGTGTCCTAAAGGTCCATCTATTCTGTCTACAATCGAATTATTTTATGGACCTATACCGGATAAAGCTAAGAATGAGCTTGGTATTGCATGCGGTTGGCAAATCGCAAGATGATGGTCGACATGACTCGGAACTAATTTGTTGTCTGGGCGTTTATAATTAATTTTTAATTATAGAAATAGGACAAGCGGCCTCATGATAGATGTGCATTTAGCTTCAGCCAGGCCATGACTTGGAAGTGTCTAGACTATCGTTAAATATTTGAGCTCTTTTCTAGCATAGCAGTTTTACATACCGTCAATTCATAAGGTTAAAAGCTTCACAATCTTTATTCAAAACTATGCAGTCTTAGTCACTCGGTGCATAGTCACGTGTCTATATTAGCTGGTCTGTATATAAAGACAAGCCGACTGTACTTGGCCAGTCCAAAAAGTAGATGGTTTGCTAACCTAGGTTCCATTATATAATGTCAAGTAACACAATTGTCATCAGCAAATATTAGATGTGCATGTGTATCCCAAGTCCTAATGTTGCTCCAATAGCCAGAGAAATTGCAAGTCCCATAACGATTTCTTTTGTCTTTAGACGGAATTCTAATAATTCAAGGATTTTTTGTTTTAACATGAAGGTAAGACTTTTACATCTTGCTTCTGTGTTAAGGAACTCTATACATCGATGTATAAAAATAATAAACGCTTTTTACTAAAATGACATTAGATCTTTTCCCACAAACCCATGTTAGTTCCATTAATAGCAAGAATGAAGATAATTTTAAAGTTAGAGATGTTAGTCTAGTGCGATGAAAAAACGGTATATTATATGATTTTTACATTGTTACGACTAAAGAAACAAGGAGGAGACAAATAATAAATAAAAAGGCTCAATTAATAACCCATACATACGTACTTCATAATTATTGATTCTAGAGGATACCAGAAGAAGCCCCTCACTTCTCATCGGATGTTCTGGCTGGAATTACCCAGACACTCCTGAGGAGGGTGGAGGATGGACGGGGGTTTTTTACCCAGATAAAGAAACAAAGAGACTACGCTACTACTCTCAATTCTTTGAAACCGCAGAAATGGATTCCACATTTTATAACAGATTCTATTCCAAAATGACTAAAGGAACGTTTATTGGGATGACTAAGACTACTCCTGACAGATTTCAATTTTCTATTAAGGTGCCGGAAACTATCACACACGAAAAAAGATTAGACATAGAGAAAGGTGCTATGACAGACTTTGAAGAATTTATTGACAAGATATCCCCATTAAAATCAACAAATAAGTTAGGAGCAATCTTGATTCAATTACCACCTAGCTTTACTGTTAATGATTTCAGAAATGTAGAACATTTTCTTGATAGGCTACCTAATACAGACAAAAATAATAATAAGTATGATTATGCTGTTGAATTCCGACATACTTCATGGAAGACAGAAGGTCCATGGGAAATGTTAAAACAATATAATATTGCAGCAGTAATCACTGATTCACCAGCAAAAGAAAATTTGCAGTTCTTGTCTGATGTTATAATAACTGCAGATCACTCTCTTGTGAGGTTTCATGGTAGAAATACTAAAGGTCATTATTGGTATAATTATTTGTATTCAAAACAAGAATTGGAACCTTGGGTTGATAAGGTGAACCAAATAAAAAATCAAACTAAAGTTCTTAGAATATACTTTAATAACCATTATGGAGGAAAGGCTGTTGCTAATGCGCTACAATTTAAGGAAATGACTGGCACATCTTTAACTCAACTTGAATTAATAGCATTAGAACATGCAGAGAAGTATCTTTCCAAAGGAAGCAATAGCATAGCTAAGACTGCCAAACTGTAATTTCTGCAATCCCACCAATACACTGTCGCTAATAATTTGCCTAGTCAGGCTTGGCTAGAATAAAGGCTTAATCCCTATCGATGACCAAGTGGAATATTACTTGGAAGACTCGGTCTCCCCCTGCCCATAGTCCTCCAACCTATAGAAAGCCTACTTTATTATCAGTCTATAATCTTGTCTAAAACCAAATCAGGACCAAGACAGAAATCAAAATCAAAATCAAAAGAACTTCTAACTGCTAAGGAGATTAAAGATATGATATACGAAGCAATTCAGAAGAAGCAAAAGGCAGTAGACCCTGATAAGTTCAAGATGCGAATTGTTGAAGACAACTTAGCAGAGGTAGAGGCCATGCAGCAAATTCATGCAATGATATTGGATGAAGAAAATCGAAGAAAGAGATATACTAATAGCGGTCAGACGACTCTAAAGCCCAGTACAGACAAGAGATTAAAATAAAATTATCTGATAGTAAGAATACGATATAGGGCATGGTTACTTACCGTATCCTCTTCTTACGCTCATTTCCAAGTTCTATCTTGTTCTTGTATCTATCGAATGATTTCTGGCTGGTAAATCCTAGACTTTTCAACTTCAGTCTTAATGTCTAGACACTTTAAAGCATCACTATATCCTAATGCTATTAAATCCCTGATACTCTTTGAGGTAAAGTCTGCTGTTTTTCCAGATATGCTGTCTTTATAATCCATATTTTCTATGCGTATTACCTTAGTCAATCCAAATCTAGAATCTATGACGTCTCTGTACATTCTGACCTCTTTAGGATGTAATTTACTTTTTGCTTTGGTCAATTTCAAGAATTTCTTATAATCATTCTCAAATTCATTCAATTTATCTGGGGCGATATAGATTCTTGCTAGATCTTTCAGTTTATCTATGATTGTAACATGGTCGGTGATCGCATTGAATGCATTTTCATCATAAAGAGAATTTCTATCAAGAAATTTTATATCATTTATTCTATCTACGACTCTATCATGATCATCTTTTGGAATGGCAGTACCTCTAGAGGGATGATCATTTATGATATAAATTTCTAGATCAGGAATCTTTTGCTTGTCTCTATCAATTATTCTTAGCCAGTATTCTTGGTGAGCTTGCAAGAGTTCTCTAAATGGCGTATTGCTTATCAGACCGCCGTCACAAAATTGACGATCTCCAATTTTTTGAAAATCATAAAATTCAGGTAGTGTACCGCTAGCCATTATTTGGTCTATACCTATACCATCACCATCATAGAGTTGATTATTAGGATCTTCTTTCTTATGATAGCTATCAAAGGTTACTGTCTCTCCCTTTTCAACATCCACAGCTATGACAAGAAGTCGGGGTTGCCGATCATTCCAACTGGTTGATAAGTTCATTTTTTCATCTAGATTTACTGAATATCGGATTATGGTATTTTTTAGTGGCTCGCTTGAATGATGGTACCACAAATTATTTACTTGGTCTCCAAACTTCGTATCAAGCCCAGTAATGAGGGGGGGAGTGTACACC
>DATBGR010000581.1:0-7245 GCA_036557905.1 Nitrososphaeraceae archaeon
CGGCCAGATATTGAAGATGAAGTCTGGACATCCAACAAAAGACAGTTACTGGTTTCCTGCATTTAATAGTACTGAAGGTGTAAAAGCAATGAATTTTATAAAACAGCAGGTCGACGCTGGAATAAAACCACAGAAGAATCATTTTTTCGGATCAGAATTTCTTAATAGGAAGTTTGCAGTAATGATTGAAGGCTCATGGCTACCTGTACCATTTCTTCAAAGCCAGCCCGAGAAGAACTTTGAAGATAGAATTGGCTTTATTCCAGCACTGCCAGTTCCGTATAAAAACAATCAAACTTCAACGTTAATGGGAGGTTGGGCATTAAGCATTCCTAAGACTTCTATCCACAAGGATCTTGCGTGGAAGCTGATTGAATTAATCCTGACACCAAAGCTACTTAATCCTTTTCTTCTTCAAGGAGGATATCTTCCGACTCAAATATCCATGGGCACAAGCGATTTATTAAATTCAACTATTACATCATCCCATCCATACTATAGACAGCTAGTATCCATGATTCCATTTGCAGGAACACGACCATCAATTCCTGAATATCCACAGATTGCTGATAATATTCGACAGGCAATCTACGAAGTTCAATTTGAAAATAAAGATCCAAAGCAAGCGTTGGACATGGCAGCCTTAAAATCTGTAAAGGTGTTGGGTTGGTAGCCGCTCCAGTTATGACCTTGGCTTCATCTGAGCATAAAAATAATACTACATTGACCAAATCATGAGGGTTTAGCCATTTACTATAATCTGCAGTTGGCATTGCTCTTCTGTTAGCTTCAGTATCTATAATGCTAGGCATTATACAATTTACATTGATGTTGGACTTCTTTAATTCCTCAGACATTGATTTGACAAGCCTACCTAATCCAGATTTCGATGCAGCGTATGCAGAATCATATCAATCAGATTTTAGTTGTGTTCTAGAGGATACATGTATTATCTTATTTTACCTTGAGGATACCACTTGTGGTATAACATACTTGCTTATCAAATATGCTGATTTCAGATTCATATTCATCATCAAATCACATTCTTTTTGGTCAAGTTCAGATACACTTGACTATCTAAATAACCTCCAACCCACATCCATTCCAGCAGTAACCCCTAGACCTTTTAACTCTTCATTAGTACGTTCATTTCATTTCTCTAAACTTTCCCATTCGAATGTTTTAGGATATCGTCTTAATACAATCTTAGCTCGAACTTTTAACACAGTAGTTTGTTTTAACTACTGGAGATAAGTATACTATACGCCAATATTCCATAGTCTAGATTGTACTTGCCCAAGTGCTTCTAGCAAGCAATTAGTACCTACGACTGTATCAAAAACTAGGATTATTTATCATTGCTTTCATTGTGGTGGCTAACTGACAATTGATAGACCAATCTCGACTCGGTAACCGATTTCTTTTATGATGATCCGACTATGCCTCATGTACCACTTCCTCAACATGATTTAGACCAAAGGCCCGTTATACGATAACTGCAGTAAGACAAGAATACTCTTACTGTAGCTTACATCCTGACGTAAAGACGGTTAATTTGGAATCGATAGAGCAGCATATAAAGTACAAAGATATTGAGGCACATAAATCAAAGCTATTAGGTTTCTCCAAACTTACTCATGATTAGCTGTCCTATTGATAGGTAAAACTATCAGACTTGGTAGGATTATGAGCAAAATCTATTGATCCTACGAAATGATAATATCTATATGTAGTATCGATTAATGAGTGTAAAGCAACTATCTAGTTTATATGCAAGTTTTAACATGTCGGAAAAAACTGTCATAAGACGATACGCAGCATGCCACGTTAAAACATTCTCTAGAATGAGGCATTATACGTATAGACCAACCTGGTTCGACATACATGTACATTGAATAAATAAAACTTCATTTGTATGTCAGTCATTGGCGCGCTTATGCTGCTAGCATAGCGCCTAGCGGCGCAATTGCCCCATGTGCTGCTGCGTGTGCTTCGTTCAAAAGTTCACCTGGGACTTTTGCTACTTGTTGCAAACAACACGCCGCAACGGAGTCGCCCAAGCCAGTGGAAATTACGATCCACCATCAGGAGCTAAAAATTTAGGTGGGATCCACCTATCGGCAGGTCGTAATTGGGGAATAGTGATCACTAATCTGGTCGTAGGAAATGATACCGTTGTGCAACTATACGTCCAGGATATATCGGGAGGCGAAACAACTACTAAGCTAAAGTTTTCACATACCCAAAGATGATGGGTGCAGAATCTGGGCCCCTTGTGACAGTCAAAAGTTGCTTCCTCTGAGTCTATCTGAACTAGGGCTAACTGAGCACCATCAGATGCTCCTCAATTTTATCAAAGGTAGTCGTATTGTAGGTAGGATTAGAAGGATACGCTTTCTGACTCCAGATATTGTTATTGTAGTCGCAGTTGGTGTGACCGTAATGGCTGGGCAATCAGATATTGATCCTGAGAGAAACTCTTCATACGCTAGTTGTTATCAAGCAGAATACTAATTGGAGTGTAACAGTATTTCAAAATTTACGAGCACAGTTTATCAGAAGACCAGAAGAAGCTCAAGCATTAACGAATGAGCTCACTCAGCTGTTATAGATATACGAAGATGAGCAAATGCAGCCAATACAGTATTGAAAATTTATGGACTGATACCATACCATAACATCATCACTAGTATAAAGATTATAATTCTTTAGTAGCAATCTCTGTATATTGCAATCGGGGTCAAATCATTACACTAGATGCTTGGGGTTGTCAACCTAACTAACGAATAATTCTCTTTCCTTCAATAGCTATCATGGTCTGTGTCGATTTCACTTTCGTAATTCGTCTTATATTCCTGATTATATTTTCGAGCCGATATTGAGAATCATCGGTTACTTTGATAATAATGTCGTACGAGCACCCATATATACCGCAGACGTCTTCCACACCACGTATTGTTCGAATTTCATCCATAATTGCCGATTCGCATCCTAATTCACAGCTAATTAAGACATATGAAGTTGACATGGTACAGGCTCATAATAGTATAATAAATAATATACATAGGTGTTGTGGTCAACCTCAACCTCATCATATCTTCAATTACTGTTCATATTCATATCACAATTCATATCATTTCTTGTCATTACTGATTCTTATTCCAGAATTGTATAGGAATATTGTCATCTAGACTAGGTAACAACTCAGCTATAAATCTAGCAATATATTCATTTTTTATCACTTAATAAATCCGCGCACAGCGTTATCGATCATGACAAGCTGTGATCCTTTGATCCTTGTGTGCATAATCTTGGCTAAATCAAATAAACATGTACTGTCGTTAGCATCATGAAGAATAAGTGTAAGTACTTTAATGTCGGCCAGACCATTGAGCGGACCAGCATCTCTCAATTCTACTGCGCATTGTATGTGGGTATATGCTGAAGCTGCTAAACCAAGTCATAGATTTCAAATTCTAAATTCTGGCTCAACTTTTTTGTGGATGAGCAAAAAATGGTAAAGCAGAGATAATTAGATTGTTCTGTATTCTGTTGGATTTGATAGATATTAATATGCTACTAATCTATATTGTTATATGATGAGATAATCGGTGTCTTTCATTAGACAGTAAATTTCAGAGGTCTGACGATTAATTAATTAATTAATTAATTCAACCTAAATTATGCGTCTTTATTTTTTGAATCGCTTTATACCCAAGTATCTTCACCTTCTCGTCTTCGCTTGATTCAATCACTTCCGTTATTGATGATATTGCCTTATTACCGTATCGTGAAAGCATATTGATTGCTTCAATTTGCTCTGTTGAATTTATTGAATGAATCGCAGCTTCCTTTATTCTCTTGATCTGATCTTCTTCAGACAGTTTTATCTGACCTCGATTAACTTCTTATGTAGTTAAAATGACAATTATACTATTTAGGAATTTTTATATTTCCTACAACATTACTAAATTCTAGCTAACAGCCTAGGGGGCTACATTGCTAGTGCAATGGATCTAGAGAGGGTAAAAATCTCGGCTTATTAGAGTAGGATGTCACAATTCAGAGTTATACCTGTGTCGAGCAGCAGCTTGACTAGCAAACCAGGTTCTAAACAGCTTGGTATATAGTAATGACCATAATCATTTTCATTATCATACCAGTCATATCATTGCTCTTGCTATTGACATTATTATTATTAATAATGTTACCATCATCATACCCACTAATTGAACTATTTTTAGTTATCGAACTGTGAGACATCTTCATATCGTCTGATTTTTGTGTAGACATAGGCATACTCATTGACATTCTGTTGCCATCAAGATTATTCATACTATTAAATGGTAACGAAACTATCCCTGTCCAGGATAGTATTCCAATTATTATGAAGCCTGCACCAGTAATTCTGGCAATCCAAAGACCACCTTTTGACCATACCTTCTCAGCAAATATGATGGCAGCAAATAATCCCATCCAGAACACATTCATCCATCCTAATGCTACCATAAGCAGGAAATAAGGCCAACAACAACCAAGACAGTAAAGACCATGATATGCACCCATCTTCACTGCTCCTACAACACCCTTACTCCATCTTCTCATGAAGAAGCTAAGAGGAGATTCACAGTAGCCTAAGCATCTGGTTTTTAACGGGCTAAATTGATAGATCCCTGATATAATAAGGAGGATTGTGTATATCGTATTGATCGACAAATGTTGCTGGTGTTTCATCTGAAGAACGTGATCAATGTCCAAATGCAAAAGCAGTGTATTTAGTAATAATGACCATCCAACCAGTAGAATTATTCCAGTTAATGCCCATATCGCAAGATATGCTGATACAAAGGCCGTGATATTGTATGACCTTTTTTGAAAAATGTATTTTAAATTGTAAATAGCATTCCTTCCTCTGCTTTTTTCCATTGCGTGCCGAAATTCATTATTGGCATTCTCAGCCTTATCACTATCATTATTCTTATGATACATCAGTTGATTATTTTGATTGTTATTAGCAGAATTGCGATTATTACTATCACCCATAAGTCTATTATAAACAAGGATCATTGGTATTATGGCTGGGAACATCATTGCTGCCATTCCTGCTGTCCATATTACTATAAATAATGAAAATGCGTTTAGATTGATAGAAAACATCATCATAGATGACATCATTGCATTGTATTGCCATATCGATACTAGCCAAGTCAGAGCAGATATTGAAATTGCTATCGCAATGATTAAGATGGTCTCAGTTTTCATATTAACTAACCCGAGTACGATATTTTTGGCACTCTTACCTATTTATCGGATTGAACGGATTTCATGGACCATTCCAATCAAACGGAATATGTTTGCTGGATCTTCCTTTTCTTTTCCATTTGAAGCCCATTGCTTCGGCCTCATCTACAAGAGATCTTCCCCAAGTTGCGATTCCCCCAGGTTCTACTTCGCTCCCCAGTGGATTAATTGTTTGCACTCTTTTACCAGGAGGTGTCGTGGGTCCGGTTAGAGCCTCGGTTTTTGCTAGGATCTTACCTGGTATCTCTGCACTCCAATAAGACAGGTTATCTGCAATTTCAAATTTGATAGGTGCATATTGTATTCCACGAATAATGCGTAACAGAATGTATTTTATTCTTGAGGTAATATCATAATTGCTCGAGAAGAAACAAATGATAACGACACACTCAGACGAGTCATCATTACCAAAGCCTTCTTGCCCAAAGTTAAGAACAAGAACAAGAGTAAAAACGAGTTCATTCCCTGAAATATTTGGATATATACCCAACGATGACCTGCAGCCTGATTTTGAAACAGTTATCAGAAAAATAGATCTAGTAACCACCGGACTGCCAGAATACGTGTCCAAGCAGCTATTCGATTTATGTTGCCTATCCCCAGAAAATGCATTGACTATCGTAAACTTCCTTCTAGCACAAAAGACAGAAATCAATATTTCTGATACTTATAAACTTAATATGATATCAACTTTACTACTTCTCTCAAGTTCTCTAAACAATAAGTCTTTTAGAGATATGAAACTGAATGACATGCTCATCTATCTTGATAGCCTTAGAAAAGATGATTCATCTGACCTACTGCACAAATGGATTGGAAGTTACAATGTAAACGCCAACGATTAATCACATTTTTCAGGTGGTTCTATAATATCGACAAGCGTCCTTCAGATAGGCAAACACCTGAATTTTTGAAACAAATACCTATTCTAAAGAGAAAAGAACAATCAATATACAAACCAACAGACTTGTGGACTAATGAAGATGACGCCCTATTTCTGAGGTATTGCCTTAGCAAACGTGATAAATGCTATCACGCAGTATCAAGAGATGCTTATGGAAGGCCTCATGAGCTTCTGGGTATGAAAATTAGATCGATAGTTTTCAAAATTACCGCAGATAATAAACAGTATGCGGAAGTTCTGATAAGCGGTAAGACTGGTAGCGGATCAATTCCATTATTTGACTCAATTCCCTACCTAAAGGACTGGATAAATTCTCATCCTCAACCTGGAAATCCTAATGCTCTATTATTTCCGTCGCTTAGTCATCGAACATTTGGAAGAAAGTTGACTAGCAGCTCACTTGGCAATACGTATAGTACGTACAAAATACAATTCTTTCCGCGGCTGTAGATGATCCAAACGTTCCTACTAAAGATAAAGATAGAATTAGGGAATTACTTAAGCCTTGGAACCCTTACATTACAAGCGCATTAAACACTCGGTATATGATTCAGAAAATCATTAGTTGTTAATGCAAAGTACTTGAAATATGTAGTTATTTTTTCTTTTTCAATACTTGCATTATTTTCTCAATGGTAGTCATATCAAATATTTGCTCTGATGAAGCCTGTTGTTTTGGATCTTCACTAAAGTGTTCTTTGAATTCTATTAACGCTTCATAGTAATTAGAATACTTGGTTTTACTACTTCGGTGATTTTATCGATAATGTCTATGTCTAATTCATAATGAGGCTTATTTGTTTTATCATAACTTGACGCCTTCGATGTCAGAAATGTAAACCTTTGATCCATAAAATAGGATATGCGGGATCAGTTTATTATAGATTTTTGATTAGTCATCCCCTTCTTTGTAGTCTATAAACCAAGGATAGGAGTTCATACCTTTAGTTTTATCCAAGATATGTCGGGATTTGCTGCCAAACATAAAACGATATCTTTCTCGTAATAATGTACTATGAAGTTTAGGATAAAGTTTGCCA
>DATBGR010000582.1:0-3214 GCA_036557905.1 Nitrososphaeraceae archaeon
TTTATGTCCATCACACCATTACTTTACTACATAACCTATCATGATAAACCATTACTCTTTATACACACGGGTATAGTAGGTGGTATTGTAGCTCATTATCACATTCTTAATGAAAGTCCAAAGAATAATTTTGTGGAATTAAACAAAATGTCAGGTGATTTTAGCTTTGTAGAGGGTGTAGGTAATAATCCTCAATCGATTTATATTCCAATTGCTAGGCTGATAAAATCTACTCTCAAATTTCCCATTAATGGGTTAGATCCAGTTTAAATTAGACAATTTATTTCCTAGCACTTAGTAATAGAATAATAATTGATTAGTGTGTTTTAAAATGTCATTTGAATAGGATTATGAAAGGGATGATCATTCGAAGGGATTATGTTGATGACCATTCTAGATTACATGAAACCAACCTTCTGTAATTATACTCTAAGTAATTGTTAGTGGTTTATTTTTATATATATTTATATTTATATTTATTTTTATATTCATATTCATTCACACAGGTTCTTTATTATTGATTAGATAGCAATAGATATACGGAATAATCGAAAAGAGTTAACAGATGAGTTGCGTATTCACACGGAGACAATAAATTATAGTGATGATGATAGGAAAAATTAGTTAGTTGTGGCTTTCATATCGTATAGTAACAATACCTTCTACTTTTTACTTCCGGATATCAGATTACCTAATCCTTTAAGACCTCCACCAACGGCCTTGCTAAGATTCGATACAGCCCCACCTGCTGCCTTTGTCATATTACCTACCGTCGCGTTCCCTGCCTTTGTCATATTACCCTGTGTCGGATTACTGGTTGCTGCAAATGGCGCTGATGGAGTTCCTTGACCTGAAAGAGTTGTTTTCGTTTTCGTCATATTACCTGCTCCTGTTTTATTCGCCGTACCGGCAGGTTGAGTCGTGTTATTTGATTTCATAGTCGAACTACTGTTCGTTTTTCCTGTCGAGGGAGGAGCGCCAAGTAACGAAGAAGTAGTTACTGCACTTACTAATAATATAACAAAGGATATGGCAAGAGCCAACCCTAATGCATTAGACGTTCTCTTCATCGATCATTTAGTGTACACATTTGCTTTTAACAATTATAGTCTCGAATTATAAGATAAGGTTGCATTAGTTAATTTAGGGAATCATGTCGGCACCATATTCTCTAGTTACTTATCTCAAATATTGGGCTTGTTCAGGCAAATGCTCTGCAACATTCTTTGTGGTATCCTTATCACTAGATGTTCATTGGTCCCATTTGCAATGTGCCGAGTCTGGCCGGGGTTTGTTATCGACTATTGCCGATTTAGTAGGTTGACAAGAATGCAGTGGAAGAATGAAATACATTGTGTCAATTAACAAACAAGTATGAAAGCTTTCACGTTGCTTATCCAAGACTGGTTTCCAGTATATAAGAATATACTAGCAAGATATCTAAAATCTATGGAAGACATATATCCAATAGTGTACAATGTCTATGGTAACATGAAGAGCTTTAACGATTGGTGGATGACTGTTCCAGAAGATCTTCGATATAAGTCACGTAAGGGAGATGAAGCAAACAAACCATTGCTAAACCAGGTTAACTATGTCCTTTTAAATCTCCATCTGGCTGGCAAGCATGATGCAAAGCCAAGTCATGAAGAGCTAAGAGATTGGCTGCATAGTGGTCAGGTAGATGTCCTTAGAATGAGTGCGAAATAGCAGCAGAAAAGATACCTAATAATAATGATCATCTAGATTAATAACAATACCTCAGTTAGCGTTAGCATCTTCTTAAGGTAAATTTTGTCCTTTTTAATCTAGAAAAGTTAAGATACTATTCTATCGTATTTGATTTTATCAAACGACTGACCAAGGCAGCATATCGGTGAGGTTATGCAGAATTCGTCCTGCTGCTCCGATCTCTTTCATGTAAAGTGAGTACTGCTCTAACAGGTTTTATGTTTAAAGTATTCGGGTCTGGTAAGTTAAGCTTTCTCACCTTAAGTTGTACAAGATGCATAAATTTGATGTGTAAATTGCTTGCATTATTATGCATGTATACAAATAGCTCAAGCGAATTATTCACATGAGTAAAATCGTATTCAATGGTACTCTTGCAGGGATAGTATTCATTAGAGTGTTCAGTGCTATCTTTGAAATACTCAATTGTTCTTTCTACGATACTTTTTTCTAGGTGTGAATGAAGTCGGTGTTTATGATTAAGATAAGAATATACTTCAGGATACCATGTTCGATCATCTGAATATACAGTATTTTTTTATATAAATCTTAGTCAACGATCTTAAAAATGACTCAACAACTAACATGCTTCTGTGCCTTGAGACATATACTCCAAGAACTTGCATATGTACGAGTTCTATCGCAACCGATAACCATGCATAGTCTGAACTAATCTGCAGCATAGTCTCATCTATAATAAGCAGTAACTCCAGTTCATTTTAAATACAATTTATTCGGATTAAATACCTGTGCCCAATTCCATATAGCAACATGACTTCTCTTGTCCACAAATGGATCTAACGCCTTTGCTGTACTTCTGAAACTCAGTACTAGAAAGTACAAGTACAATGCATACATGATTAGTCCTGTGGATGTTCTCTTTGAAAAACTATCATGCATTAGGAAAGGACATTCACAGCTTTAGATATTTTCGCTTTAAGGTTACAGAGCCAACTAATTCTTAGATCGCTTTTTATAGAGGCTGGAAAAGTCCCACCTTAGCTTAGAAAGGCATTTAGCACGATTCATACGAGATACTGGAAGTTCTTTTCCGCTGGCACGAAGTGTGTGAACGGAACAAACGCCGACGGTAGTAAGGGCATAGAGTGTAGAATAGATAGTGTAGGAGTCAAATCTCCCAGTGATATTGCTTTGTGTAGAAAAGATAGTGATGGTGGATTCGCAGTAGGCGGCTCTGGATTGGGTAACGGATAATCAGCATGTATCCTTGGTTTAATTATACATCAATTCATCTGTATCAACTTGGTAGATGGCTGATCTTTCATTTTGTGACATGGGTAGAACAATAGTCGCATATTTCTGACAATTGAATTATCTGATAATGCCCGCGGGACTATGTGATCTACAAAGTTCACTATCAAGAAAATATTGATGACAATATGCACATCGAGGACATGCATCTCGATTAATTTCCTGCGTTCATCGTAGAACCTACGTCCCTCCAACTTGTGTTTTATTTGGT
>DATBGR010000583.1:0-4379 GCA_036557905.1 Nitrososphaeraceae archaeon
GCCAAAGGTAGAAATGAGCTTTGTCAATAATCTAGCTGAATCATTTGCACGAGGCCAACCATATGCTGGCAGGATAGGTTTAACTTTATTCAGAAATAAGGTGCATGAAGTACTAAAAAATGTCCACACTCATTCTTTGTAAGATGAATGGTACTAGAACTACTATTATCAGATGTAATAGGATAATAATAGTCCTACTACAACTGCTACGGTCATTCATTTAATCAAACCCTACCGTTGTTGCTGACTTCTTGTCTATGTGTTTTTGAATAGCATCTCTTAGAGTTCTAGTAACTATATGGATAATTCTGGGATCGTCTACTTTAGGTATGATGTAATCATCCTTCAGATGAGTGCTATCCACTATATCTGCAATTGCAGTCGCGACAGCTACAAGCATATCCTCGCTTAGAGTTCTAATTCTAAGATCAAGTAATGCTCTCAGTACAGATGGAAATACCACGGCATTATTAACCTGATTGACGAAATCTGATCTGCCAGTAGCCACAATTTTTGCTCCTGCTTCTAATGCTTCTGAGGGAAGTATTTCTGGATCAGGGTTGCTGAGTGCGAACACAATTGGATTACATTCCATTGATTGTATCATCTCTTTAGTTAATATATTGCCCTTTCCTGATACGCCAATAAATACATCAGCTCCTTTAAGGACATCATCAAGGCTTCCAGTCTGTTTTTCAGGATTAGTCTTGATAGATATCTCTTTTTTGTATGGATTATCTAAACTACTGTCCTCAATTCTGTTTTCATATATTGCTCCTCTGCTATCTGTTACAATAATATTTTTGCATCCAGCTTCTTGCAATATTCTAAATATACCATAACCAGCCGAACCTGCACCGGCTATTACTACCTTTACTGTGTTCATTTCTTTGTGAAGTAACCTAAGAGCGTTTATCAAAGCAGCAAGAGTGATTACAGCAGTACCGTGTTGATCATCATGGAAGACTGGTATTTGAAGATCTTTGCGCAACCTTTCTATTATCTCTAGTACCTTAGGCGATTCGATATCTTCTATATTTATAGCACCAAATACCGGTTGTATTGCTTTTACAAATCTAATTATCTCCTCTTTATCTTTAATATCTATACACAATGGGAATGCGTTTATTCCTCCTAAAACTTTGAATAAAACAGATTTACCTTCCATAACAGGAATCGCACCTTCTGGGCCAATATTGCCCAGACCAAGCACTCTGGTACCATCGCACACAATTGCAACATTATTCCATTTTGATGTGTAGTCGTATGTCAATTCTTTATTATTACTCACTTCTTTGGCAACATATGCTACACCAGGAGTATAGATTAATTCAAGGGTATCATTCTTGTCTTTAGATGCATCACTGTCTAAAGATATTCGATTATGAATTTCAATTTTGCCTTTCAACATTCGATGAAGGTTTATGGCATCTTTCTCTAAAGAACTCAAGTTAAACGATCATAACCACATATCAATATCAATGTATATAGATTGCTCTATATTTTGTTTGTAGTAAACACCTTATTTTGAATAATTGCAAAAGATTGAGGTCAGGTAATTTAATTGAAAACCCTGCTTTGTTGCATAATTCAGAAAGTTCGTTATTAGGTAACGCTTTTAACACTTATCACGAATGTGCCAGATACGAAGTACTATCTTTTGACCGAAGATTTCAAAGTTAGTTGACTAATATCAGATTTGTGCAACAAAGCAGAAAACCCATACAACGTATTATCCTTATATATGATCTAAATGGGAAAAGGATGACGAGGGTGATGGTGGTATAGGCTTCAAGAGTAAAGAGAAACTTGAATGGAATAGTCGTATCACGGTCAAAAAGTAAAATATATTTTCATTATTATTTCACAGCATTTTGTTGACTAAAGGCTAAACGGCTTATAACTATTCCTAAATTTTGAGATCTATTATCTGTTATCTATACAGAAAAGTAAATTCCTCAAAAGCCTCATTTAGAAGTCCAGAATTCTTAAAAAGTAATATTGATTCATATTTAATAATTTAATTATTTCATAAAATATGAAATTCAGATAGAAAACCATAATAGATATAGTACTCAAATCAAAAATGATCTTTGAATTGAGTGAGGATTTTGTTAAGGTTGCTGATACAAAGGAGGTTCAACCTTCACATATGAAGGAAGTTCAAGTTGATGGTGAAAATATCTGTGTAGTTAATATTGAGGGAAAGTATTATGCGATTGGTAGCATCTGTACTCATGAAGGTGGACCATTAGCTGATGGTACACTTGAAGGTTATGAAGTTGAGTGTCCTTGGCATGGCTCCAAATTTGATGTAAGAACAGGAGAGGTGACAAGTCCCCCTGCAAGTGAACCAGAACCAGCATATCAAGTAAAAGTAGACGGCAATAGCATACTAATTAAGAAACAAGGTAAAAGTAAATCATCATCCCAGATTGAGCTAACACTATTAGAAAAAGATAAAGTTGAGGGTACAGATGTAACTTCATTTAAGTTTAGCAAGCAAATTGATCAAGGACAAGATAAAATACCATTTGATTATATCGCAGGTCAATTTGCATTTTTTGATATAGGCGGAGTCTATAATGATCCAAAAGGTCCGATCAGACACTTTACAATTTCATCTTCTCCGACTGAGAATTTTATAATGTTCAGCACTAGAATCAGAGATTCTCCCTATAAAAAGAGACTTTCAACATTAGAGGAAGGCACAAAAGTCAATGTAAGAGGTCCTGAAGGGCAATTTGTGTTACATCAAGACTACTCAAAACCTGCCGTATTTCTCTCTGGTGGAATTGGTGTTACTCCATTTAGATCTATGATAAAATACGCCACAGAAAAGCAACTGCCAGTAAAAATAGTGATGTTTGACTCCAACAGAAATATTAACAACATTTTATTCAGAAAAGAGTTTGATGACTGGGCGAACATAAATAGAAATCTGAAGATTATCTATACAATCAGTGAAGGAGAAAATGGACAACCTAAGCAATCTTCTTCATCTACTGCAAAAAGCGATTGGAAAGGAGAACTTGGCAGAATAGATAAAACAATGATTCTGAAATATCTAGATACTAACGAACTGAACAATTCAATATTCTACATCTGTGGACCTCCTAGCATGCTAAATGCCATGCAAACATTACTCCAAGAGGACTTACAAATTCCAAAAGAAAGAATCAAAGTTGAGGAGTTTACTGGGTATTAACAGATGAACAATTGTATGCCTAGAACATATAATTGTCCTGGAATAAAAAGTGTTTAATTATTTCTCTAATAGATGTTGCTATTACCCCAATCTTATTTTTTAGTAACAATAACTATAGATTAGTTATTAAATAATCACTTCCCATTTATAATAATAACAACTAATGTACGATTTAGTAATGATAATGAATTTACAAATATTGCTAATATTCTAACAAATCCTGGAATACTGATCAAATCTTTATCAATAAGTAGTGACAATATAAGGAATAATAATCTCTCGTCACTTAACAAATTATGATGTAGGGGTGTACAATGGAAATCAACCTAAATAAACAACAACAAGAAGAAGAAGAAAAAGAATTACCTGTAGAAACAGTCCTTGTACTGCAAGGAGGAGGTTCGCTTGGTGCATATGAATGTGGAGTGTATAAAACTCTAGCAAAACACAAAATAAAATTCGATATTGTATCTGGTACTTCTATTGGAGCTCTTAATGCAGCAATAATAGCGTCTCACAATTACGAAAGTATGAAAAGCTCTATAGAAGAACTGGAAAGTTTTTGGCTAGAACTCGCAGAAACTCTTGTACCATTACCATTTCAACAACAACAATTTTCATCATTATACTTTACAGATGAGATGAGAGCTGTTTTAGCATCTATGTATTCTGCCATATTTGGAAATCATAGGGCGTTCTTTCCATTATGGATTAGCTCAGGTTATTTCCATTTCTTTCAACCATTTAAACCATTACCATATCCACTTTTTGATACGACACCACTTAAGAAAACTCTGAGTCGCCATGTTGACTTTACCAACTTAGGAAAACAAGATAGACCCAGATTAATTGTAACTTCTACAAATATACAAACAAGTGAACCAGTTATATCTGATAGCAAACATATCAATATTGATGTAGAACATGTTATTGCAAGTGCTGGTTTTCCATTCTACGGCATTGCATGGACACAAAAAGATAATAGATATCTATGGGATGGCGCTCTACTTAGTAACACTCCATTACGCGAAGTTATAGACGCTTCACCTACGTCAGACAAAACAGTTTATCTTGTTAATATCTTCCCTCACTATCAAAAACATCTTCCACAAGACATGTTTGAAGCTTGGCATAGAGCCAGAGATATAATTTACACTGACAAGACAGACAA
>DATBGR010000584.1:0-6771 GCA_036557905.1 Nitrososphaeraceae archaeon
TTTCTAAATTAGTACCAAAAGTTACAGAATAAATAAATGGACCTCTGGCGGCGTAAAAGTCAGTAATAACTTTAGATGAGGTTGGCATAGTGGGTTCCTTCGGAGTAGGCTTGGTGGTATTGTTAATAGCGTCTTTAGATACTTCGGAAGAAAGATTATCCTTTTGGGGAAAGTTGGTAGGCTTTGGGGCAGTTTGATCTTTTGTGGGAAAGTTGGCAGGCTTTGGATTTTCAGTTGAGCTCGATTCAGATAAAGATATCGAGTTAGGCAACGAATAGACTAGCTTATAACCTGGTATGCCTGATAGAGATATTGGTTGTAATTGATTGATGTTTATCTCTGGAAATTGGCGTAATACACTTAACTGATTCAGCAAATATTGCCGAAGTATGTCTGTGTCAGAATAATTCGCAATTGAAGGCATATAAGACCTCCAGACAGACAGTTCAACCCATGAACCAGTATTGTTTAAAAAGGGAGATACCAGTTGTCCTGAGGAGTTATATATCAAACTTGAGTTATTGTTCTGAAGCATTGACAGATTCATCCCGGCAGGTTGAAGCACTAGATCAAACACTCTGCTCGTCATATTTATGATGGAAAAATCTGCATAAGATCGTTCATCGAGCTCTCTAGTTATTATCCATGAATTTGGAAATTGTAATCGAGTGATCCCGAAATCGTGATTCGCATAGTTCCTATAGTGAACAATTTGTGGATTATGACTTGGCTTTGGTGGTCCGGTGTGAGTAGCTGAAACAGCATAAATATCAGATGCCGCCGATAGTATTCCTTGTTCTGAGAATGCAGCAGAAAAACTATAGGATATAAAGGAAAATAAGACATAGCCTGCAGAAATTAGAACATAAACTGAACTCACCGAGCTGTTCATTTTAATGCTGAAGGAGTAAAACGACCCTCAGCTTCAATTACGTGATACTGTGCAACAGCAAATAATACCACAATAGTCAGAGTTACCATATAGCAAGCTAACCTGGACATGTTCCTTAATGTCCGGAAGAGTCTGACCTATTTAAATTTTCAAACCGGAAGTAGACACTCTTTAACAGTTCTTGTCATAATTCCTCTATCATACATAGATATCACATATATAACTAAATTTATTAATGCCTCAAATCTTAGCAACCAACATCATTGTGCAAGTTGTCCCCACCAGTAATAGGGGAATGAACTTTATCATTGTATAAATTTCGGAGCACCGCCGCCCTTCATTGGATTTGGAGCTAAAACGATCTTAGCTACAGAAATGGTGACCAACACAAGCCTTGATTACTATGATTCTTTCATTATATACATGGTACTGCTTACGAGGTGTTTGGAAAACAAATAATTATTTAATTAGCTTCCTAACCTGATTACGTTAGTTCTTTTAGCCATTGGGGAATTAGTAATAGGTCCAGAGAACCATTTAAAACCTATCCCAAAAATAGATAGACATATAGCTTGAGTGTTTTGTTCATAGATGTGGCTTACGATAGAGTCAAGTATCTTCCAACTATCAAAAGAATGTCTGACTGGTTATGAGATGAACTCAGATTAATACTTCCATCAGAAATTCTCTTGATAATTCCAATTTTATTAACAATTGATGAAAATGTGCTTTGGAAAATATATTGTAATTACCATCTGCACTTTTTAAATTTAAATGCAAACAGAATTGGTTCAGTTCGGGGATTCATCAAACTAAAACCGTCCGGGTTAACCAATCAAAAAGCAAATTCTGTGACACAGAAAACTTATCATTCAAATAGTTAACATGGAATAGAATATACTATCTTTCCACTTTAATCTTCCTGATTACAGGAGTTGTCAGAATAAATCAAAACAATTGGGTTTGATAGCCTACTTGCTGTCCTATCTATATTCAAGTGTCCAGTACCTTAAGTATTTCTTTGAATATGATTTGTCATTATACCTCGTATCTCAGTGATTCATCAGTTCTTTAATTAAGTAAATAATTTTTTATTTGTCAATACACCTTGGTCACAAGTTGTACTTTGAAGAATTGACCAATATACCAGACTGTTAGATACAAAATGGCCAAGTGACAAATTTATCGATATTGTGTTGTACCGCTACCCCGTTGCTATATATCATTATCGTGTCACGAGATAGTTGACGTGAAGCTCAAACTCGTTCATCTAATCATGTATGAGATCAGAAATCTATCAAACACTATTAAATTCGGCCCATTACATTAAAGTCTGGACATGCACACATGTCAGATCCGATTCCGATTAACTCATGCCACCTGGACAGTCTCCGCCGGGCCCTCCGAACCAGACAGTATCTGCCCAGTTGGGATCATCGCTTCTGGCCACAGTAGACGTATAGCATTGTGAGTTGACTAAGGTTGTCAAACTAGGATCTGTCGTCTGACCATTTAATGAGATATAATAAATGTCTTTCTGATACGCCGCGTTCTGCCAGCCAGCATTAGCAAACAAACCGCTCCCCATATTAGGATAGTTTGTTTCACGGTTTGCTACACATGTTTCTCCCCCGTACTGAATCTTGTTTGCACATGATGCCATCGGGCCCCCCGCGTAAGTTGAAGTTGGAAGATAGCCAATAATGTTACTAACCTCGAAACCACCAACATACACCCACCAATTCCCCTGATGCAATAATACGGACACCTCAAGAGATTTTTGGATTCCACCTTGAATGCTACTTGGGACAATAGCTCCTCCCAGTAAACTCTTGTTACCAGTTACTACGAACGACGTACATGATTGATTGTAACAAAAATTTCGATATGCGTCCGCGGTATAGCCCACGAACAATACCGGATTCAAACCATTGTATAAATTTGGATAGACTTGCCATCCAACTTCAAAAGTTTGTAACGGAGGCCCTAAGCCAACATACCATTGTTGTGAAAGTGAAAATACCTGTCCTAGCTGTTCATCAATTGGAGGAGTCCAAACATTCAAAGAGCTATGTCCACCTAAATTGTCGACCTGCTGCTCAGCTATTGCGTGGTGGTGGAAGTATTTCATTGGAACTTCTGCGATTATGGAACGCATGGCATTCGGTGTTCGACCATACCGCACACCGCCCTTTTGAAAGAAATTTTCCAAGGATCCAAAACGAGTCATATCATCAAGAGTGATTCTACGAATGGGTACTGTATTAGGTGGACAATTCAAGGCATTTCCAAATCTATCTTTAAGGTTAGCATTCATCGGCGATGAAACCGCTGTAGAATACCTATGTTCATCCGAAGCATTTTTTGTTTCTTTCACTGGAAAATCAGGTGGTTTGGCGACTGACTGGCCATTGCGTCTTACTGATGGTTGTTTTTCAATGGGCATACAATCGAAGATTGAACCATTTTCATCAACAAAACTATTGAGAGCTTCAACTCCCTCATAGTGCCGTACCAGATACGACTTCATCCTTGTGAATTCCGTCTCATTGGAGATGCCGACCTCTTCACTAGCCAAAAAATGCTGATGCTTCGCAGACTGAAGCGAATTTATAAATTCGGAAAACGATATGATCTTATTATCAGGCATCATAGAATGACTGTATGTAGCATATTTATAAACATATACATCATATTCATAACAAATCACTACGAATTCAGATTTAGATAATACAATACGTGATTAGTAACAGGTCAAAAATGGCGTTACCACAAACAATAATTGTGGTATTAATAATTGTATAATTCTTCGGCACAGGCCAGTTTTCATACTATGTTTGCAGCGAATAGAAATATCATTCATTAATTTCGACATCAAACTGTTTGTTCAGAATTCGAAAGTAATTGCATCTGAATCAAAAATAGTTATTTGCAGCAAGAGCTCTAACTGTAGTTTCAATTTATTTGAACTATTATCGTTCGAATCGACCATCTCGAACTGACCGGATTGAATGCTGGTTAAGCAAGGTAGTGAAATGTTGTTTCCATAAAAGGAGTGATTAGCGCTCCCCTATTGTGGCAAAGTGGCGTAACGAAAATCGATCTTGCTAACCAACTTTGAAGTGGCGGTCACCGCAACGATAGAACCTATAAATTTAGATGATTCAGAGGTATTTAACTCTAAATAATCGATTTAATGTGAGAGAACTCGATTGAGCCAGACGTTATGATAACTATGTTTACATTGAAATTAATAGTAATACGTGTGTCCATCTATTCTTCATAATAAGACAAAATATCCGATCTCGAATAAAAGTACAGATCATAATTGAATGGTCTTTAAATTCGATATAATGTCCTGGTCTTCTTTATGGGATTAAAATAAGGGATTTATTATTTTGTGAGCAACTACCATATAAGATTCTGATGAGCATAATTCTAATTGTTTTCAGTGAATTAAAAGCGGTAACTTCTAATTATTTTGACGCCAGTGTCCATATCGAGATTTCGAATCGATATGACTTACAGTAAGAGCACATATCAGAATAATTATTAAATTCCACACCTCGCTTCGAAGATTGAAAAAGTAATCAAAGCATGTTTTGGATTGGCCATTCACACCTTTTATTTTCCTTTATTAAAAGGTCTATTTGTGAATGCAACATATTCTTGTGCTGCATTAGGATTTCATAAACAACCCAATTATCCTCCATACTTTCTATTATCGTCATAAGTCTGCTCGTTGCTATTCTTAGGGTAACGATAAATTTATCAAATGATCGTTAAATCTTCCTGTCTATATCCACAATTTTGTCATCGTTTTGTTTAAAATCATACACGCTTGACGAAGAAAATTCTATGCGTTCCTTTACCAACTGTCGTACTTTTCTAGAGGATAATCGCTTTCGATTTATCATCCGAACAAATTCGTGTACTGTGTCCTCATCATTGAGATATACTAGCTCTTCGGCAGTACTTGGGCTTATAGTATGATTAGAAACGCTTTCAATTAACTCTGGTGAGTTCAAAAGCCTTATGAGTTTATCGACATAGCTGACACTCTTTCCAAGCTTCGACGCCAAGTCAGTTATTTCGCCCCAACCGAATTCATTCACATAAATTTCACATAAATTTTAAATGCATGTGCTTCCTGAATTGGATTGAGATTTTCTCTGAATATTTCCTAATAATGTGACCTCGAACGCCTCCCTGTCCTCCAATTCTAGTACATGACAAATAATTTTTCGCCAGCCTAAGGCCCTACAGGCCCCATATCTTTTGTTCCCTGCCACTATCTCAAAATAATCTGTTCCGTCCTTTGTCCTGACGATGACCGGTTGCAGTAGCCATGTTGTGCGATAGATTTTGTGAGATCAGAAAGATGGCTTTGGAAACGTTCTGGGAAAGAGAAGCATATTTAGAAAATAAATGTGAATGTCTGATCCGATAAATATCGATATCCACTAAAAGTCCCCCAGTTCTTGCAGAGATCGAAGATCCCTCTGTCAATTCTTGTTGAGTCGTAGCGTAACATATATTCATTTTGCTTTTTTATGGAAATTATTCAATTAACTTCCTTCAAATGGAAGGACAAAACATAGATTTCTGTCAATCGAAGCGATTTCATTCTCGCATTCCATCTCGATCCAACGATAGACTTTATTCAAAACGAATAATACCCATCCTTGTGCCAACTGCTCTGCTGGTGAGAAACGTCATGAACACTGAAGGAATGTGTCCGAGAGTTTTAATTGGAGACGACGATTTAGATGCATGCTCATTCTACAAACTAAGCTTGGAGAAAACTGAGATTCACGCAACGGTGTAGGATGATCCGTTGAAAGCTCAATCCGAATTTAAACCAGATTATAATGATCTTCTTATGATCGATATTAGAATGCATAGAATGAACAGATTTAAGCTCTACGTGAAAATAAAAAAATAGATTTGAAAGCAAAAGTCTGTTTTATAACTGCATTTGAAGATTATTATGATTACCTAAAGGAACAATTCCCCAGACTAGATGCACAATGCTTCATAAAGAAGCCAGTAACTGCACGAGAGTCGGTCCAGCGAATATTGTCAGAACTTACTAGCAAAGATTAGAAGAGCAAGTGTCAAGATACAGATTTGCTAGAGAATGTGCAATTGAATATCATCATGAAGTGGATCCGAAATAGCCTTCATAGAACGGTAAAATTTGTGCCTTCAATGCAGTCTATTTTCGTGATATGTTCGAACACTTATTTGGCCAATTCTAATTTTTCGGCACCGAAAAATTATAGTTCTAATTAAGCATCACTCTACTCCATCATATATTCCATAATTAATCTCATACTGAATGGTTCATATAACTTCCGAGTAAATGTTTGAATCATAGCGCCTATGAAAGAATTGATTATTTATTATCTAATGTAGAGCGAATGTAGGATAGATCTTTCATAATATCTTGTGTCACAGTAAAAGCTAAGTATCATGCCGTATTTTATAATTTAATACTCGATTAGAGAATGTTTATATATTTCAGAACTTAAAAAAAATCAATGATTATATCCCTAATAAATCACACAAGTGACAAGATAAAAGATGAAGAGGTACAAGGAGCTGTAAGAGCCATTAATCGTCAGATACATGAAGACTTTGAGCCTTACTGGGGCCTTGGAGCTACATTAAGATTGGAAGGAAAAGTAGGACGACAACCAGATAGCCAGACTGTTTTAGATATGAGAGGCGATGCGGTTATTTATTTGTGGGATGGAAGTGACGTCCCTGGTGCACTGGGTTATCATGATAGAAATTTTAATGGAATACCATATGGATTTGTGTTTACAGATTTAGTAAAGGAAATAGGAGAGAGCTGGACAGTAACACTTTCACAT
>DATBGR010000585.1:0-2645 GCA_036557905.1 Nitrososphaeraceae archaeon
ATTACTCCTGGAAATGCTTCATTAGTTATAATGGCAGTGATTATTGCAAGCATCGCTACAATATCAGACGCAAAACGACCGTGACGTATTTCTTTTATTGTTTCAAATACTATAGGTATTCCACCTATGACCAATGTAACGAACCAAATCCACTGTCCCATCTCTTGATGGTTGAAAATATAATGAACAACTGTTCCCGATATCAATCCAATAATCGCAAATGTAGGAATTGGATACATTTTGCTAAATGAAAAGAACTTTCTACTTCTAGAAGATATATAATCTTGTAAAGAAATCCGTTGCCTAAAACAAACCTCTTTCTGCTCATCTTGTTGCAATTATTATATTGTTTTTTTGTCGTACGTTGATTTAATCTTTTTCGAATATGATTTATCTCACTAAAATTCTTGTTTTGAAAATTCTCAGATTTATATTTCAATACCCAAATTCTCAATAAAAAAAATATATTCATCTTTGTTCTGTCCTGCCACTAAGACCCGTTACACCCCTTGGAACCCTAGCATACTACCTAAGGCGAATCCACCTACGCTTAGAAGGATCAATACTTAGCCTTGCATAAAAATTAGAGATGAAAAACTCTGGGGACAAAAATTTGTGTCACGAATGGTTCACAAATCTCAGAGCAGGATACATAAGTCAAGACTGAAATTTCTTAGTGTTACTTAAATCCTTCAAATCCGTTCATTATCATGGAATGGTCTTCACTTTTACAACATTTGCAGCGTACTTTGAGGCAATCTCGTCCCATCTCGTGATTACATCCCTTGCATGTACAGATGCTATCAGAAAAATCTAAATTCTTATGATCATTATCTGCTGTCATATAGCATCATTAAGTAATGCAGTGTATATTACATTTTTCCAAGATGCCTGGCTCTTAGTTCGGTTTTTAAAATGACATTGATTTAAAGTGACGCAACATATGTGATAAAAACCACTCAACAGGGCGGACTAGCATGAATTAATTCCAAGGAGTAATGAAAAATTAATTAAATAATGGTTGTCATGAATGTTTATTGTCTATCAAAAAGATAGTGGTTGCGGTCGATGGTTCTAAACCATCATTCAATGCCAGCACCCATGCGATTAACTTGGCTAAAACTCTTAACGCAGAATTGATTGTATTACATGTTATGTACCCAACCTATACTTAATATGACATTGCCCTTTCACCGAAACCTGTTAGACTTGAGGAAGTTTCAAGGAAAGAAATGGAAGAAGGGAAGCAACATGTAGATAAGGTGAAACAAAAGGCAATAGAAGAGAAAGTGAGCGTTAAGACCGATGTTATTATTAAATATACATCAGTCGTAAAAGAGATTGTAGAGTATGCAGAGAACTGCAAAATAGACATGATTGTTATTGGGAGCAGAGGTATGACCGGATTTAAGAAACTGTTGCTGGGTAGTGTAGCAGGTGCAGTAGTAACATATTCACATTGTCCAGTATTGGTAGTAAAATGACTATCACTATGGTATTCAACTGTGATAACACTGCTTTAGGTTCTCTTTAATTCTATTTAATTTAATTCTTGGGATTTACAAAAAGTATCAGTATATCCGCATAGAGAACAAAAAAATTTAACTTTGACTGATAGCGGAATGAATGTGTCGGCTTTGCAGTAAACTTCGGACTTGACGCTATAGTGCGATATATATTCACTTAATTTATGACGAAAAATGTCGATTCTGGATGCATAATCGACAAAATAGTTTAGCAAGTTACTTTGAGGTGGTATTGCAACTATAAAAATTCAGCACCAAACAGTGCTTCTGTAGATCAGTTCAATAATCATTGGCTTTACAGATCATGAATCAATGGCTTTACGAAATGTCGGAATTCTAGCATTCAAATTTTGCTACATCTCTTAAAATATTGTGATTAGAAGCCCTAATGATTATAAGGTTGTCATTTTGCCTTATCGAAATATAAAGAATGGGCTCGCATCTTGTGAAATATACTGCACTGCACTGCAAACGTATATTTCATATGCCATCTCCCCTTCCACTTGAAGGATGATGAAAATTGATTTTCGAAGATAGAAAGCAAGCTGCAATAATGCTTGCTGAAAAACTGCAACGACTAAAAGAAGCTTGGGGGACTTCCCTGATAGTACTAGCGATACCTAGAGGTGGGGTAGTGACGGGTGAAGTCATAGCTAGGAGCCTTGGAGCTGGTCTCGACCTAGTTGTGGCAAAGAAAGTTGGAGACCCGTTAAATCCGGAATATGCAATTGGTGCGGTCATGCATGACGGAAGCTTTGTTCCAAATCAAGACGTTACCGGCTCATCATATGTATCACAACAATATATAGAAGACAGTGTTTCTGCCTTGAAGAAAGAGATAGATCGCCGTCTGATTAAATTTAGGGGAAGCAAGACATATGACCTTGCTGGTAAGGCTGTCGTTCTAGTTGACGATGGTGTAGCAACAGGTGCAACAATATTTGCAGCTATCAAATGGTTGAAAAGACAAAAACTAAAAACATTGATAGTCGCAATTCCTGTGGCCCCACGCGATACAATCGAGAAACTTCGAAGGATTGTAGATGAAGTGATCGTGTTACATGCACCATCAATATTTGGAGCCGTAGGGGCATTTTATCAAGACTTTTCTGAGGTCAC
>DATBGR010000586.1:0-13021 GCA_036557905.1 Nitrososphaeraceae archaeon
TGCAAGTCAGAAAAAATTTCAACAAAACAGTTAAACGATCTAAAAAAGGACGCGCTAATTTTTGTAGGTCTTTTAGGAATGTTTGATGTATTGTTTATAATAATTCTTAAACTGCGGAGTAATATCCTCAATTTTCATACCATGTGCCTTTACGATATGTTCTGTTCCATCTTTCCAAAGTTCTTCTTCTGTCATTCCTCTAGCAACGTACTCGCATTCAATCACTCCTGCTCCTGTATCACGGCACGATAATGACAACATACCTTAATTGTTGGTGAAGTTGTGTATATATTTATTATCTTAATAAACTCCTTGAGTTAAACGCTAGTGCTCTTTCTACTAAATATCTGCCAAAGTTAATAGTTTGGACCCGAATTGTTAACAATAGGTATCCTGACAGGTTCAGAGTTCTAAATTAATCGTTCCTCGATGAGAAGCCGGGTTTTGGGCACAAATTTATCCATTAGAAACGTTAGGACTTATTAATATTAAGTTCTCAACTACTGGCATATGACAGCAACCAAAAAAGGAGTTTATCAAATTCCTCCCAAGGAAGGATTTATCCTGACGCACTTTCTTACGGTTGCTGATGTTAAACAATCCGCAGATTTTTATCATCGTATTTTTGGAGGTAAAATCGTCCGCCAAGGCGAACCAACGATTATCGAGATTGCAAACAGCTGGGTTATTTTGAACGTAGGTGGACGCCCAACGGACGATAAACCGGGCGTTACTTTACGAACTCCCCATAATCCGTATGAAGTCAGCAGCTTCATGAATATTCGTGTTGCCGATATTCAGTCCTGCTACGATGAGTGGCGAAAGAAAGGAGCAGAATTCTTGACTGAACCAAAAGACCATCCATCCGAGATTCGTGCCTACCTTCGTGACCCCGATGGCCATCTCATCGAGGTCGGACAAAGCAAACTCGTTTGAGAAAATCAGAAGTTGAAAAGGCTCCATCAGCAATGGATATTAAGTTTCTCCTGGCTTTCTGGATAATGAATATATGATTAAAACTAAAAAATCCATTAGATCGTCAAAAAGTCCAGAGGATGGCACAAGAATACTAATTACTAGATACGTTCCTAGATACATTAAGAAAGAAGAACAAAAGGATCATTGGGATAAATGGCTTATAGATTTATCACCTTCAAGGGCTCTTCACAAACAGTATAAGAACGAGAAAATAACTTGGGACGTATTTTCCCAAAGGTTTCGTGATGAAATAAGGAATAATGAAAAGAGCATAGAGCTATGCAGACAGTTAGCAAAAGAAAGTCTAAAGAAAAATATCACATTATTATGTTTTGAGGATGACGAACGCTTATGTCATCGGTCGCTTGTTAGAAAAATCTGTGAACAAATGAAGAATTAAAATTAAATAAAACATGAACAAGTTTGTAGAACCTCACAACATGAAGGGTTTCAATCCTCTTTGCAGAAGTACCTCCTTTTAGAACCGTTAATGTCGTAGGTACCGGCGCCTAATACTAAATGAAGAATACTTAACTTACCAATGTACTTGGTATCTATCAGCTTTTTGCAATTTCGATTTCGGAAATAGTGAGTAAAGCTGATTTATTTCTCATCTTCTCCTAGCCGGCTAAGAGTATGATTAGCAAATAATCTAACCAAAATTCTTGACTATCTCCTTATAAAATATCTCTATTTGTTGCAGGTAATTATTTATTGGCCAGAAATGGATACGCTTTACTCCTGATTCACAAAGTAGGGAAATCTTCTTAATACACTCATCAGAAGTTCCAAATAAGAGTAAATTATTCAGTTCATCAGCGGGCCTACCAAGAGCTGGTGACAATACATTTTGTACCATAGTCTGAACTATTTCTTTATCATTATCTATATATCCAAACATTGTCATGAGAGAATTTTCAAATTGCTCCACATCCTTGTTCATTTCTCTTCTGTAATTCAGAAGCAGCGTCCATTTCTCTCTGAATTTGGCGGGGGTAATGTTATAAGCTGAAGCCATCCAACCGTCCCCGTATTTTGCTACCCTCCTTAGCCCTTGTTCTGAACCCCAACTTGCTATCATAATAGGAGGATGAGGTTTTTGATATGGTTTAGGTTGAATAGATGCACCCTTTAATCTATAGTATTTACCGTCATAATCAAGTGACCGTGATTCAGGTTCACCTTTTTCATTCCAAAGTGCGTGAATAACCTCTAAAGCTTCAGAAAACCTCTTCCAACGATCTTCAAATGGAATTCCACAAGCATCATAGTCTCGTTTAGAAGATCCTGGACCTAAGCCTACAAACAATCTGCCCGCAGATATAATGTCTATTGATGATAATGCTTTAGCGCAGATAACTGGGTTCCTTACAACTACATTCAGTATGGAAGTACCAATTTTAATTCTATTGGTAACAGCTGCAATTGCAGATAGAGAACTAATGGCATCAAGCCAACCCGTTCTGAAAACAATATGATCATTCACGCTCAATGATTCATATCCTAACTCTTCCGCCTTTCGTGCAAATGAGATTATCTGTTCCCTTGAAATAGGCTCCCCTCGAACAAATCCCATCACTGGTAAATGTATTCCGAAGCTAATAGATTTCATTAAAACTCAATGTAATTGTTTCATATCGTTGCAGATTAATACATTTCCGTCTCAATTTAAACATAATTTTTTGTTTTCGTTACCAAAGGTATAATTTCCTACACTTTAATTTTGATGATATCACCTTCTAACTTAACCTCATAGATTTCTTGGTCGTATGTCTTTATCAATGACATTTGCTGGCCCACGAATTCCATATATTTCTGCCACTTCGGAGGCAGTGGCTCAACTCCGGGCGGCATTCCTAGGGTAGGTTCAGCCATCATCTTACCAGATGTAATATCAAACTTTGCCTCATGGAAAGGACAAGTTACGACATTATGTTTAATACTTCCGCGCGAAAGTCTCGCGTTCATATGACCACACCTATCGGCAAATGCATAGAATTTTCCGTCAAGATTGGCTACCGCAATTTCTTTTCCGTTTATATCTACATGCACGATGTGTCCATCACTAATTTCACTCACTTTGCATGCTTCAACGTAATCTTGGTCTTGAGTCATTGTTCTTTCTTTACGCAGGCCAGGTATTTACGTATGGTAGTATTAGATGTCAACTTAGAGACCGTCTTGAAGTTAAGAACTCATTTAAGACCATTTTGGATTTCTCTAGATTAGAATTATTAACAGTTTGCGCCCCAAAACATTCGAACTATTGCTAATGGATTTGGATTTTAATTTTATTTGAGTCTAAAATAAAAAGTGGCTTCAAAATTGTTCGACCAAAATATTCAGTTAATTAGCTATCTCCATAGATCGAAATTGTTAGCAAGCTCCATCCGGACGTGCCCAATTAAGATATGGTTCATGACAGGGAATGTTTTATCATATTAAAAAATTCTTTATCTGACATTTTCTTCTTCTGTTCTATCCACTGCTCAACATCTTTTCCTGCCAGATATCTCAGATTTGGATTCCTACTTGTTACCGCTTCCAAGACTACATTTGCAACAAGTTCTGATGAAGAGGCATTTCGTCTCATCTCTTCCATTCTTTGAGCCATTTTCTTCGTCATTTTTGAGTATTCCGAATCTGCGTCTTGCGATCTCTTTGCTATTACACTAGAAAAGTTAGTTTTAACAAATCCAGGTTCCACCAATGCAACCTTTATGTCAAACCGATCAAGTTCATAGGCCATAGATTCACTAAGACCTTCTAACGCAAATTTGGTACTAACATATGCTGATCCGCCGGGATATCCAAATCTACCCGCGCCCGAGCTTATATTTACTATTAATCCAGACTTTTGTTCCTTCATTATAGGAATGACAGCTTGGGTTACTCTAATAACTCCAAAGAAGTTGGTCTCGTACTGTTGCTTGATCTCATCCATGCCAAGCTCTTCAAATGCTCCTACCAATCCATAACCAGCATTATTAACTAATACATCTATCCTTCCACTTCCTGATAGAATTGATTGGATAGCCTGGCTTACTGATTTGTCACTAGTTACATCAAGCTGAATAATCTCAATTGGCAAGTTTTCGCCACTCTGAATCGTTCTCATTTTTCCTCCCTTTTCTGGGTTACGCATTGTTGCATAAGTATGAAAGTTATTCCTAGCTAGAACTAGGGATGTTTCGAAACCTATCCCACTAGAACTACCAGTAATCACGGCAACCTTTTGGGTCAAATACCGACTATTCCTCCATCAACTAACAATGTGTGACCTGTGACAGAAAGTGACTTGTCGGATAATAGCAAAACTACTATGTTATAAATATCCTCGGGATCTGCAATACGTATCAATGAATGTACAGACTTTGTTCCCATAAACTGCTTGGAAATCGAAGGGCTAATATTAGTTATAACTAGACTTGGAGGAACAACAATCTGGTCACTGTATGTTTTTATTATATTTTCGAACCTCAATGCTAATTACCAGTTGTTAGTATACATCTGAATTTAGCGTTACCACTCATCATGTGATCGTATGCCTCTGCTGCGCGCTCTAATGGAAAGATCTCATTCATTGACCTAACTCCAGACAGAACACTAAAAGAGAGTGTGTCCTGCGAGTCGATAGATGTACCTGCAGGCCAACCTATCAATGATCTTCGTCCGAGTATCATTAGGGCCGGTGGTACTTCAATTGGCTCATTAGACGCTCCAATTACGATAAGCTTTCCATTGACTGCAAGACCTCCAATGATCTCACTCATGGCCTTACCACTAGGAACAGTTGCAAGTATTACTCTAGCTCCTCCTAACTTGTTTAGTTCTTCGACCGCGTTCTGTGATCGATTGTCGATGTACTGCCTTGCACCCAGTTTCTTCATTAATTCCTCCTCCTTGTCTCTAGCTCGCCCGATAGCAATTGTATTAAAACCCATCTTGGCAGCAAACTGAATGGCAAGATGACCCAATCCTCCCATTCCAAAGATACCCACTACATCACCAGTACGCGCACCACTATTACGAAGAGCATTATATGTCGTAATACCTGCGCACATAAGAGGTGCAGCTTCTATAGCTGAAAGCTGTTCAGGGATCGATGCTAGGGAGTCCATAGGTGCAATCATATAATCTGCATAGCCGCCATCGTATGAAATGCCTGGTACCTGTCCGTATTTACAGGTAACAAAATCTCCCCGTCTGCAGGACTCACAATGACCGCAATGGCCTCCATGCCAACCAACAGCTACTCTCTGTCCAGATTTCCACTGAGAGACGTCTTTGCCTACTTTATCTATAATACCTGCAATTTCATGACCAGGAACCCTTTGGGTATTGGATACCGGGAAATAAGCCTTCTTTAGTAAAGGAGTCACTATGGCATATACCACATGCCTGTACCTTGATTCGAACTTGTTTGTTACTAGGTTCCGGAATATCCCTATCCACAATTTCAAATGGGCTATTAGCTCTGGGTACTTGAACTGTACGCATATGTACGAGAATATTGCACCACATAATTATAATAGGTTTCAACTAAACTTCGCAGATAAGTAGCCCCTTTTTTCGGCCACAGACACCAAACCATATCGAACGCAGATAAATGTGGTATTCCATCAGACAGAAGCTTATCACACATTTAAGTACAATGTAAGGAGATATTACTCGATTTAAATAATATTCTTTACCTGATTGGTATTTGATGCAAGTCGGAATTGATAGCTTCGCAGCATGGGAAGACACCAGTCTATCAATAAGCCCCTCTGAGCGTTTGAGAAAATTGGTTAAACAAATTGAATACGCTGATAAAATAGGGTTAGATTTATTTGGTATCGGAGAGCACCACCGCAAGGAATTCCTCGATTCAGCTCCTATTGTCATTCTTGGAGCTGCCGCGGCACGAACAGAGCGCATACGTCTGACTAGTGCTGTAACAGTATTGAGTGCTAGCGATCCAGTACGGTTATTTCAAGAATTCGCAACCCTGGATCTTTTGTCGCAAGGTCGGGCAGAGATGGTTGTGGGCCGTGGCTCGTTTGTCGAAGCGTTTCCTTTGTTCGGATTGAGGTTAGAAGATTATGACTCGCTTTTTGCAGAAAAGTTAGATTTGCTGCTAAAGATTCGTGATAATGAGCACGTCCAGTGGTCTGGAGAACATAGGCCTGCCCTTAGTGGACAGGGAATTTACCCGAGGCCCCTGCAGGATCAATTGCCAATATGGATAGGTGTTGGTGGAACGCCAGAATCATTTGTGCGTGCCGGTCAGCTTGGACTTCCATTGATGGTTGCAATCATAGGTGGCGAAACACGTAGCTTCAAACCACTAATCGATCTCTATAGGGAGTCTGGAAGGCAGGCTGGTTATTCAGCTGATCAATTAAAAGTAGGAGTACATTCGCTAGGCTATGTAGCAGAGAGTACAAGGCAAGCAGCTGACGACTTTTATCCAGGATACGCACGTACGATCACTGAGATTGGTAAGGAACGTGGATGGCCTAAAATGACACGTGACCATTTTGATGCTCAGCTGGGTCCTCAAGGCGCACTGATCATAGGCGATCCAGATGAAGTAATCAAGAAGATCATTAGGCACAGTAAATCACTAGGCGGCATCTCTAGGATCACTTTTATGATGAATCCAGCTTCGTTACCGCATGAGAAGCTGATGCGAGCTACCGAATTAATAGGCACACAAGTTGGTCCTGCACTTCGTAAAGTACTCGATGGAAACGGCGACTAGGATAGTTTCAAGGATAAACAGGCAAGAGGAAGAAATGCTATGAAATCAACCATTGTAATTGCTTAGATACGAAATAACTTAAAGCATAGCTATTCTATAATCTTGATTTTAGACCGATAGCGTCTGTGTACCGACATCCGAGGACTTATTGAACGAGTCTCGAAGTATACAAGCCATCATCATAGTTTACCTAGCAAATTTTGATAATTGTTTTGTTATATCAATAATGTTTGATACTTTATCGTAAACAGGAACAAAATTGTATCCAAAAACTATATGGTCAACTTCCATCTGCTTTATTTTTTGAATGTCGCTTCCGATCTCATCAATCGTACCTGTCAATGGAAATCTTTGGCCTTGGCCAGAGTGGCTTGAATTGGCTATGTTTGGATAGGTTAGGAGTATCACACGAAATTTATTTTGGTCTTTGTTTGCGTTCTTTGCCAAATCCTTAATTGTTTTAATAGATTTTTCTAAATATTCGAATGGACCTGCCAGAACGCTTAGCCATCCATTCAAATCATATTTAATTATTCTTGAAAAGACGGCCTGACTGAAGCCACCTAGATAGATTGGCATATGAGGTTTTTGGAGTGGTTTTGGTCCTATTTTAGAAGGTGGAACTTTATAATATTCCCCGGTGAATTGAACTTCATCGCTGGTCCATATCCTTTTTAAAGTATCAATCATCTCATCAGCTCTTTTGCCTTTGTTCATAAACGGTATATTGGAAACATCGTATTCATCTTTAGACCATCCCAATCCAAGACCACATATACTTCTCCCGTTTGATAAAATATCAAGTGAAGCAAAAGATCTTGCAAGTATGACAGGGTTATGAAACAGCATATCTACAACCGATGTCCCTAATGAAATCTTGTTGGTGTTGGCAGCAACATAACTAAGAGTTACTAACGGATCCAATACGTTTTGATATTGAGTCGGGAGACTCCCATCAGGTGTAGCCGGGTAAGGTGTCTGAGGAGTTAAAGGCCACAGCAATCTCTCTAAAACCCAAAGAGAGTCAAAACCTTCATTTTCTGCGTCTTTAGCCACTTGAGTAATATTCTCCCTTGTAGCTTGTTGTCCTGTGACAGGCAATAAAATACCCACTTTCATGAACAAATCAATATGGTTATCATTGCTATTAAACAATTGCAGTGTTTGCAATGCTTTGTGATCCCAACGAATTGGAATTACAGGAGGTTATTACATGGAGAGCCATGACCCAAGCACTAATTTTATTAGGAAATTTCAATTTCAAAATTTCAATTACCACACGTATACAGTTTATCACGAACAAAAACATTGAAAATTTATTATTCTTATTATTTAGATGCTATTTGTGGACAAAAAAATTGTCAAATTAATAAAGAATACAAGAATTGGATATTTAGCTACAGCAACTTCCAATTTGCAACCTTATGCTACGCCTGCGGTATTTATTTTACACAATAATAATATCTATGTTCCATTGGACCAGAAACCGAAGACTGTCAGTGTTTTGGAGCTGAGGCGAGTAAAGAATATTCAGAAAAATCCAAAGGTTTGCTTTCTTGTTCATCATTATGATGAAGACTGGACAAGATTGTGGTTTGTAATGGTAACAGGTTATGCAACCTTACTGAATGGAACGTCAGAGAAATTAGCAACTAGATTGAAGACAATCAATAATATGTTTCTCAGTAAATATCCTCAATATAGCAAAATAGGTATCGGAAATTTCTACATTAAAATTAGAATTGATAAAGGAAAGTATTGGAAATACACTCAAATAAAGTAAAGTTACTTTAACTAACTTCTCAAAATCTACCGGTTAGTAGAACCCAAAAAATTAAGCGTTCAAATCCCGATGCATTAACATCTGCTTTAAGGCTTACTTTGCCCAAGATTTGACCGATTCAATCAAGCTATGATCCAAATGGTCCAAAGTGACCAAAGTGACCGAATGGTCCCGTCATTTGTCTTCCTGGGTATTCTGCATGACCAAAAGAACCTATTGGTTGACCTTCTGATTTGTATAAAACGTTACCATTACCAGCGTCTATTATTACTCTATATGCATTTTGCTTGTTTGTATCCACAATAAAGTATGTATATGTCAGATATCCCTGTGTTACTCCTAAATGGCCTCCAACTATTGTAGCATTAGCAATCTGTTTTTGTGCAGTTTCAGCAGCTGCCGGAAATGATACTTTTGCATTCTGTTTAAACATCTCCCCTATATTTTCTACAACATTTACGGAACCATTGATTTTAGGGATTGTGCTCTCATTTCTGTTCATGTATTGCTTCTGTAAATATGGATACATATTGTTGTTACCAGGAACCTGCTGCTGGTATTGTGCCCACGTGTATGCTACTGGTGAAGCTAGGATCACTGATAATAAAATTCCAGCTCCCAAGATCGTATAAATTGTTAATGCCTTTTTGTTTGTCATTTTTCCTAATATAGTCATAGCAAACACCTCGAGATAGACGATATTAACCATTGTTTACCTATGACACGTAACTTAGTTACCCTAAGCCCAAATCATTTTGTTCTTTTGTTATTAAATCATATTAGGTAATAATATTTACATGCTGGTAGAACACATGATTATCAAATGCTGTTATCAATTCTATCTGCCAAGTTTATTCGTTACCGGTCTCCTCATAATATTGAACCTCCCAAATGTTTTTGTGGGGTGGGATAACCTTTCCGCGATTGATTCCATATTGTTATTGATCCAATTTGGTGCACGAATATAGAGACAGAATTTACATAAGGAAGGATATTCTCCTAAAGCTGTACGAATATGGTGAGCTTAATCAGAGCAAGCTTATGAGCTATTGTGGATTAAATAACGTAAAACATAAAGTTATTCTAGATGATATGGTGAAAAAGGAAATGATAATCAGAACAGAAGAGCGTTGGGGAAATAAAAATATAATCAAATACAAGGTGTCCGAGAAAGGCAACGATATCTTAAGAGAAATTTTAGAACCCTATGAGTCGCTGTTTCCCAGGAGTGAGAGGGATAAACAATCGTGATATTAATGGTGGTTGGTTTTGTCTACAGGTAACAAAGTTACGGCATTGTTTATAATTGATTGCATATCAATGATAGGAAGTGATTAAACTATCATGAGTCAACCTAAGAAGCCCGATGACAATAACAAAAGCAAGGAATCCAGAGAGAATTTGTTTCAAATAATGGATGGGATAATACAACAGCTTAACTTCACAAAAAAGATGTTTATCATAATGATAGTTACCATAATGATAATTCCCCCATTGGCATTTGCTATCACATTTGTATTATTGGGACCGCCATTTCCATTTGAGGGTGGCAGAATGCAACATGAGAATTTTGGCCCCCATCCATTCTTTGGTCACTATTTTGGCATATTACGTTTTATTCCATTCCTAATTGCTCTTGTGTGGCTAGGTATTGGAATAAGGCAATGGTTTGTTCTATCAGGATGGACAAAGAAGTATGAGCGCTACAAAGAATTACAGAGAAAAATTGATGAGAAATTGGATTCTGATAGCAGTAATGATAAGGAGTCGGTATGACTTTTACTATCTATTGAAACAGAATGGAGTTTATAGGAAGCATTCCAATTGGAAAACGAGTGGTGTTTAATCTGCCTTATTTACTAGAACCGAGACTCAGCGGTTACAAGGTAAACTCGAAATATCTAATGGATATAGACGCAAGATCAAGAGCGAAATTAGAAAAAAAATTCGAATTTATAATGAATTAGAATTTCCCTTACTTTTAAATTCTGGTTTTATTACTGCTACTTCTAATTGTAACGTAATTACACTAACAGTAACACGAACTATCCAATTACTTGGTCTATTCAGGAAAATCGTGGTCAAAATATAGTGGGCCGGAAGGGATGAATCTGGAATTTCAGATGAGTGGTAATTAGAGTTTCTAAAGGGGTTACAACAGCGATCATAATTTAGTTGGAGTAAGACCATTTTACGTGGAAGGCAATTGACGTAGGTTTAATAAGCTTTCAATTGTTAGTTTGAATTATTACTATCTTATCAGTACCAGACTCTGCACCTAGTACCTCACCTGCCCCGCCTAGAAGTTGACGCACTTTAGCCTCGGAACTGGGTAATGGAAAGGACTGAAATTTTTCCAGTGATAGATCAAATCGCACTATAGCATTTGAACCAAAATCACTGAGCCACACAATATCCTTGTCGTCAACAAAAATTGCGTATGGTTGAGGTGTTTGACCTGGCAACTTCCATTCTTTCCATTCATCAGTAACAGGATTGTACATACCCAACTTGCCAGCATTCCATTCAGTAAACCATACGCGACCTGAGGAATCAGACCAGAGCCGTCGAGCTCCCTGGTCCTTTGTGGGTGGGTCCAGGATAGTTGCATTTCCTGTTGTTAAGTTTATTCGAGCAACGTAGCTACCAGCCAGAGACGCAAAGTAAATTTCTCCATCCGGAGTAGTAGAAATGCCATAGGGTCCTTCTCCTCTTGGTGCTTTAAACACTTCTATTGTTCCAGTCTTTGGATCCAGTCGACCGTAAAATCCACTCTGTCCGGTAAACCATAAAATACCATTCCGATCAAAGGTCGCGGTATTGAGGTTCGCATAGCCAGTGGTCTTAGGAAGGGGGAACAGAGTAACGTTCTTTGTTTCTGGATCCACTCTAACGATTCCATTTAAACCTCCGTCCGTAATCCATGGTGCCCCATCCGGCCCAACAATAACACCGTGTGGCGCCGAACCTTTCCCTAAAGCAATGTGAAATGTCTTATTTGTAAAAGGATCTAGCAGCCCTAATTCCCCAGATCCCTGGGCGGTGTACCAGACTGATCCATTTGCCGCGGGTGCAACATCGTGAGGATGAGATCCTTGTGGAACTTGGAATTCTTTTATTAAAGGGAGAGCATTACCCTGTGGGAAAAAGATTTGTTGAACCATCATAAATGCAAGGATTGACGACATAATTATCAATTGTCTGATCATGAATGGATATAACACTATGGCCATCCTATTTTATTCTTCATCTTATTATTTTTAATTCCAAATCGATATGTGTAATCAAAACTCGAGATTTCCCCCAAATGACAATAATTTTAGGATATCGTTAACCTATGGGATGAATTTGGAACTTCAGATGGGTCGTAATTAGAGTTTCTAAACTTAGTAATAGAGCTATTCGTTGGTCAAGGCATGAAGATTTGTGAATCATTTTTGAAAGAATTTTGCGCCCATTCTAATTTTCGATGATACCTCTTAACGTAGGTTTACCGTCTGTATTTCACAGATGTGTGTATTGCCGGACTCAAATGAAACAACTATTGATAAGTGGTAAACAAGGATGGATCTGCATTTATTGCCTAAAGAAGATGTGATTTAGACAGAAAGTTTACATAATTGTCAAATGGAAGATAAAGAGATTGAATAGACTTCTGTTTCTAATACTTCTAGTGGCAGTTTCTTTAATATGGACAGAGTTTTGTTTATGCTGAGATTAAAGTAAATCCTCCCGCAAATTGGCAACAGGCTTCTAGCAACAATTCGACTTCGATGGTGTGGTTTCAAAATTCTACAAAAATCGTCATTGGGATAAAAAAGGCTCCTGACATTCTCAGTTTTCCATTATTCCTTGCAGGTCCTTTTGTGACCCAATTTCTTGCAGACAAGGGAGTATTAGAATCCGCAGACCAACTAACATTTGGTCATAGCAATTCTGGCTATAGGTATTTCCTCAATCTTACTTCTCCCTCGAAACTGCTAGATTCTTTCTCTGGTTTACCACAGGTAGGAAGTTTTTTACCTGCGATACCTCAGGGTTATGATGTTCCGTATAAGGGGATGTTGATTCTGACCGAGAAGCAAGGCCAATTATATGCGATAGTGTTTCTGAGTCCAAAAGAGAATTTTGATTCTGTATTCAAACAGATAAAGCCAACTCTTGACTCTATTGAATTGAGTAAGTCCACATAGATATCAAATTAGATCTATTAAAAGAACTAAACTAAACTTTAAAGCTGAGCTTAACTATTTCTAATTGATTAAGATATTGAGCTGAAAATCAAGATTAAAATCAAAGATTAAAACTAAGGATAACTTAAACGGATTAATTTAATCAAAGTCGTAGCCGACTCAAAATATGATGGGCCGGAAGGGATTGAATTTGTTTACAATGTGAATCCATCAGTTGTTATTTCCGTATACATTTATTACATATCGATTTTAGCTACTTTATTTGACATAATTCTAATATTCCTCAAGGTCGTATGATAGGATTGGTTATTATGTGTCATA
>DATBGR010000587.1:0-2917 GCA_036557905.1 Nitrososphaeraceae archaeon
AGTTTTATTTACAGAAGAAAAATTACTGTTACTGTCATTATCTCCCAGTGCTATTGCTAGATTAACAGTAAGAATATTAGCTGTTAATATGCAAGGGATGGCTATCATCGCGCTAGTAATAAACAAGATTATTAAAAAATCGGATCTGTTATTCATAAATAATGTACGTGAATCTACCTTAATAAGAATTCGTAGCGCGTTTACAAGTGAATAAGAGCCTATCCCAAAATTATCCTCCTGTATATTATAATGCAACATCCCAAACATACCAACGCAAAATAGTTTTCTAGCTTCTTTTCATATCTAACCAAGAGTTTTCTGAACCTGTTATGCCAGGAGTTAGTTCTTTCAACGACCCATCTTCTAGAACGATGATGATGAAAATGATTTGTTAGTACTCGTTCTCCTCTATGTCGAATATGTGGCAAGTATCCCTTCTTGATAACTTACGTCTCAATCTCTTGAAAGTCATATCCTTTATCAAGATAGCGATTCTGTTTCTTTTTATTAATCTTGTAGGACGGCCTTTTAGCTACAATATTATCCAGCACACTTATAGCAGCCTTCATATCATTGGTATTAGCCGCAGTTATAACAACAGATAGCAGAATACCTTGTCCATCAGTTAGTACATGACGTTTTGTTCCTAATTTGCCTCTGTCTGTAGGATTAGGTCCAGTCATTTCCCCCCTAAAGGCGCCTTTATCGATACACCGTCAAGGGATTGCGATTTCCATTGAATTCCTACTACATCATCATACAATTTTAGCAGTCTAGCCCATAATTTTTGAAATACCTTAGATGAGGACCATTGTTTGAATCGTCTATGACAGGTTGAGCCAGAGCCATATTCCTTGGGCAACATCTTCCATTGACATCCAGTTCTTAACACAAATAGAATACCATCCAATACCTTCCTAAATGATACTGCTGGACGTCCAGTTGTATTGTTCGGCTTTTCTGACGGAAGTATTAAGCTGATTTCATTCCACAACGGATCCGGGATTCTTTTGATAGTTGGAAGATACTTGACTCTATCGTATGCCACATCTATGAACAAAACGCTCTCAAGCTATATGTCTATCCATTTTTGGGATGGGTTCTTAGTTTAGTAGACCATTATAATGGAATATATCGAGTCTTGTGTTTTAAAGTCTGATATCTGATTTTCAGCACTTATGATGCCTTTATTTTTGTCCGTTTACTTTAGAAACGTTCTTTATTCAAAATATATATGAATCTGGATGCCTTGATATGCTGCTCCCGCTTGTGAATCATCCCGAACCACACCACTGTTAATTTGTTAGTAAAATCTCCAAGTGTTTCTATTCAACTATTTCTATACCTTGATTTCCAATTGATTGTCCAGCTGGATCTCAATATCTAATGGTTCTGAAACTACAAACTTGGCTATTTCTATACCTCAACAGGAATGTAGGCATAATGTCTGTCATAAAACGACTAGTTTGAGAGCACATTATATCTAAATTGACTGAAATAAAAATTGAGAATTATCATTCATATGCACAGACTAATACATGTATAGAATGACTAATCTTATAAATTGATGATGCTTCCTACAGAGCCAGCTCGATCATACTACTTTAAAAAGTGAAAAAGAAGATACGTGCTTATGGCCTGGACAGCGAAATCAGACACTGAATGGCAAGAAATATATCGAATTATTGTTAGTCCAGACTAGAGAGATCAAATCTCCTTCTGATGTGATAGATAACGACTGCATATTACCATTCCCATTCTGTATTAGGATACTGTGGGATTGTGCTAGTTTTCCTCCGGGTGCTATTGTACTTAACTGGATTTTTGACGCGATCTTTTCATTGCTACTATCCGATATCGAATTAGTTGCTATCGATAGTTGATGGGTTTGACTTTGATTTTGAGAACCTTCCAGAGTAGAGTTCACAGATCGATTATGTAGTTGCGATGATGATGGGACATGCAGAAATTCTTGCTTGTTAGTCCCTGTCATGTTCTCCCAAGCTATCCATGTATTATCAAACTTATCTACAGATAATGATGATTTTAATGGAGGGACAGAAGTGCCATTAATTATGGCAATTGGTTTAGTAAAGGTCTTTTCTTTATCAGTTGATACTGCATAATAAATATCAGATGAAAGCTCTTTGCCGGTATACCATGCAATATGAAGTTTGTCTTTACTATCAAATGCCATAGGAGCACCAGTAGTTATACACTGGCCAGTTACAAAGTTGTCGTTATGAACCTTTCGTGGCGAGATAAAACTATGTCCACCATTAGCAGACTTGGATAGTACAATGTCTCGCACTGTGACAAGAGAATCTGGATCGGCCTCATTAGCTGTATCAAATATCTTTCTCCATGTTATGTACGGAGAGTTATTAGAGTCTGAAACAAGAATGATGTTATCACATTGGTTGGCAGGGCTATCTACTTTTGTACTAGGACCAAAGATACTTCCACCGTTTGTGGATTTACTTATCCTGACTTCAGAGCCAACAGGAGAAGCTTCACTTGCTTGAAATATCCATCCTACATGTATGGTTCCATTTGGTGTAACTGTAAAACTTCCAAATATTTGGGAAGCGCCGGGATTATTTTTATCAGTTATATTTACAGCTCTTGTAAAAGTTTTTTCTCCATCTATGGAACTAGCTAATCGTAATGATGATATTCCAAACACTCCAAAGCCTGCAGCCTTTGATTGTGGTGAAAAATCAGTCATCGTCCATAGAATATAGATCTTGCCACTATGTCCTATCTTAATTTCAGGAGTAAAGAAATCATGAACAGAGGCATCTCCTTTCTTGTCATTTATTAGTACTGGCTTACTGAATGTCTTTCCTTTATCTATGGATTTTCTTAGGTACAGGTTAGTCTGGTTATCAAATGTTTGAAGGTATACTATGTATGT
>DATBGR010000588.1:0-3203 GCA_036557905.1 Nitrososphaeraceae archaeon
TAATGTGCCAGATGTTAAAGTAGCATTGTCACCATTCCTCATACTCTCCACTACTGATAACGGAGATTCTTGCTTGTTAAGGTAGGCTGAATTCGTGTTATTGTTTAACTTCTGCAATTGTTTCGCATGATTTAGTTCGATCACATTTCGTTGCTGATTAGTAGGTTTTTGTGCGAAGCTTGGTGTGTTCTGCGTGACTTCTGTTTGGATCACTTGGAGTATCAATCCAGATATTAAAAGTACAGCACATAACGGCAGTCCAACTCTAACCATAGAAGAAAAATTCCTAAATTCTATCTTACACAAAACTCCTTCATTTCAACTCCTAAATTTGTTTCAAGATTCTAAATTTGTTTTATGAACCTAAATTTCTTCAAATTTCGCAAGCATCTTGTCCGATGTCTCCAAACACGTTCAGCCGCATTTGTCAAAGCAAGCACACCGGTAAAGTTTTGCATGGCTTGTTATTAAGAAGTGATGCTTTACTCATGATCTAGAATAGAATTGTATTACTAATCAACATATATTTGTATGATTATTCATCCAGAACCAACTAGCTTTCTGTGAGTCAACTTGAATTATTGGCAAAGTAGCAGCGTGACCGACCACATATATCCATTCATTATCAAAGTCACACACTAAACACTGGATTCGTGGAAGGGAAATGCCATTATTGGAGTTGTCTAATCAATGGAAGGAAGGAAGAATGGAAGGAAAATACCGAATGGATTTAGAATACATTTGCTAGTACTGCATGGGGTGTATTCTCGAAGTCTGATCAGGTTTGTATTTATTCCATAAAAGGCCGAAGAACAATCCAATTAGGCCAAAAAATATAGCCATCGTAGTTCCACTAATGGCCCTGAAAGCGTTTACTACTGACATCGGAATTTCAATATTATCTGGATTTGGTGGCCAAGTAACATACATTGTGGCAATTGATATCAAATATAATGCAGGTACGATATACGAAATTTTATTAACTCTCCGGAACTTGAAGAAAATGACACCCATCGCAAAAGCTACTAATACCGAAGTTATTTGATATGTAGTGAATAGATGTTGTCTTAGACTAATGGTATCAGGATTCCCTACGCCGGGAGGATTCGGTGGGTACTTGCTAAATGGAACCAAATACAACGCGAGATATATCAATCCTGCTAAAAGTAATGCCTTTTTCCTATCATCAGAAAATGGTAAGTATTTTCTAAAGAAAACATAGGCAATACCTAGCAAACCACCGTATGCCATTCCTATAAATGCACCCGCTGCAAACGTACCTGACTTTTGCCATACTCTATAAGAACTTAATTCACCAAAATCGACTTTTTCTCCTTTGGCAATATCTTTCTGAGTTTCAAAACTAATTGCCTTGTCGGTTGAAGGTTCAACCACAAATAGATTAATAGCTGCCAATATCTCGCCCGCAATAATACCAGAGACAAGAGAAATAGCTATGAAAAGAAGAGTTTTCATATCATAAAATCACTGTAGCAAACTCGTGAAAAAAAATTAAGATCAGTGACAAGGAAATCCTGATTCATGTCTTATATCGTGTACAAATTCGTGTAGCCACATTGTATCATAAGCAGATTTTCCTTGTACTATACTAAAAATTTGGCCTGTGTCATACCCTACTGCAAAAAGGCTAAATAGAGCAATTCCTGCCAGTATACCTACACCTATAACTGGTAGTTGTCGTTTGTGAATTGTTCTTTGCCTCAGATCAAGAGTCATATCCAATAGTCTAATAGTCATAAATATATAAACCATTGTATGGTTTATCCAACACAGATGTATTATGACAGATGGTGTTTAAGATAAAGCCAGATCAAGGCCTTTCCGAGATCTGAGTTTTCCAAATAAAAGAGTTCTGGCATACATATTTCATTTTACTACCCACCAAATACTCGGGATCAATCCTATCAGACTGTTTTCAGCTAATCAGTGTTTCATAATGTAAATTGCATTCAACTAGTTAGACAAACTGCCCAATACTTACATTTAAGCACAATTAGATAATGAGAACGTGGCGGATTGTATGAGTAATGCGAATTGAAATAGTCTTGTACATAGTTTTCTCGAGGATAAGATTTGTAAGTCAATTCATCTCTCAACTAGCAATGAATTTGTTGATGCTATACGGATATGAATATGTCAAAGGTAGCACTTTTGAATCAAAAAAAGTGTTGATATCGATCGGAATTGTGGTTATTGTTGTGACCATTGGATCCGTTCTTGGAGCATCATTTTCAAGCAGTACTAATGCTGCAACTAACTTTCGACTCAGAACGATAGACTGAAGTCCAGTGTCTTTGTTGTCATTCAAAGGAAGGCCTGTCATACTCTGGTTTATGGCCGCGTGATGTCCTACATGCGTTCGTCAGAGTGATGCAATTACAAAGTTGAAATCAGAATTTGGGAACAAAATAGATCTGCTAGTCATAGACATGTGGACTATTCAAGCGATAGGGAGCATAGTGCAAGGTTTTGTGATTCTTTTACCTTATGTATTAGGCATGGGGTGATGATGACAATTATATCAAGTTTGGTTAGCATCTCAAATCAGAAATTTAACAAGATATACTCAACTAAATTGGCTCACAATCCAAACTCTATAACTGGCGTTATTCTAATTGTTGCAGGGATTTATCTGGTGTATTATAATATCGTAATATAATATCATAATTGACAAGCTTATAATGACATAATTAATACTTCACTTGATGCACACTCTAGAATACTAATTGCAAATAGAAATAAGCATCAATAATCAGATTCAATAATCAGATAACCAATTTTTCCTAACTAGCGGAAAGTAATAAAAAATCATTACCTTATATGTGATCGTATTATCTGGTGCGATCAACTTGAGCGATTCTATTTAGTGGCCACAAATAACCCCTAATAGATCTGTAAATCTTTAATAATTCTTGTTATTACTTATTGATTTGTTTTTTCACTGTAAATGGTTTTCATGGTTCATGATCGTCAATAAAGCTGCACTCTTCGAAGCTAGCTCAGCAGTTCTCGGATTTGACTCGTCACTGCCTATTATCAGTACATCGCTATCCTTCGGCATCAATTCTTTGACCAGGAGTTCATATATTCGTTTTTCATCTTTCAGCGAATCATATCCAGTCATAGGGATTACAAACTTCCCATCAATAAATAAAAGTGTAGTAGCTCCCAACGCTCCCATT
>DATBGR010000589.1:0-14156 GCA_036557905.1 Nitrososphaeraceae archaeon
GGAATATTGGCTCGTTTTCTCGCCCTTCGTCCTTAAAGCTTCTAGAAAGAGACTCATGTATCGCCTTGTAAGATCCTGCTTCATATGCACCTAGAGAGCCTCCTCCCTGAAATATTAAGGCTCGATGTATAGTAGAAGTCACAAACTTATGATATTAGATAGTGGTTATTGATATTATCACTAAATTCAGCGATTTAATAATTTGAGTTTGGATGTTGGAATTGAGGTGCATTACATTGGCTATAGCAAAAATAATCGAATCCGCTATAATTAACATCGTCATTAAAGGATAGCGTTATAAAAGTCAAAAATGCAGAGCAGACAAAAACCGTCAAATCTAAACTAAATCCAAACCTAATCTAATCTTCATATTACTAATACCTGTGTCTACGTAAGCTCTTGCGATAAAAATCAAAGTGGTAATCCGTAGAGCCAGAGATATTTCGTAAAATTGGACCTTATCATTGATTAGACGAACATGCTATTGCTATATTGATAAAGGGCTAATGAGTTTAGAGTCAAGTCAGCAACCAAGAAAAATGATAATGCAAAAACGATGGTATAATGCAATCATATGATTGTGCAACCATATGCCACTTAAATCGAATATTCTTAGAATTGCTTCTATTATAGATCTGTTATCCTAGCTTATTCTTAGTACTAGTTATTTATCCTCTCACACATTAATAAAATACGACTATAGAAACAAGCCCTACGAGAACTTAAATACCATCATCGGGATCTGAAACCATTCTATTTATTCATTCTCCACCATCACGGTTAATGCGGTCTAGCTGTATTCATTTGAGGTCTCTATTCGCACCTTCTGCAAATAACATCCAATTTAAAGTACTTCTCCTCATTCGGGTTAAAGAGCTAATATATTTTAGGCAATTATAACCAAAGGGGGATATGTCAGACTCAAACATGGATACTCTATATCACTGGGCTTTTGACTACTCTATCTCTGACTCATTACCTTCAGAATTGGAAAATGACAGACAAAATTAATCGAAATGGTAGACATGATTGAATCATGTATTTGGAAAGAATTTGAGGACGACAAGCAGGCATTTAGAGTCGTCAATGGACGGGATCCAACAGACGAAGAACTGTCAAAAATTCATGCATCATTTACCGTATACGATCCGTTAAGAAAGCAACTATTATTGGAATGTATCAAACGATGCTTAGAAAAACATGCCGAAATTGATGAAAAAGTTCGATTAAACCTATCAGTTAGACTTTGGGCCGGTTGTTTAGATGCAGCAAACACATTGGCATTAAAGGTGCCCTCTGGACCGATCACAGGAGAAATGAGAAGTACCGTGTTTACTGAGAGAATAGATGCTCTTTCATCTAAGGATTTCATTTACAAAAAAGGAGTGGAAATTGCTTGTATTTGGAGACCCGGTCCAATTATTTCATTCGACGGAGTTCCAAAATCATCCCCCAGCAAGAAAATATGAACGAGAATGGATTACAAGAGATAGAACTAGTTTTGTGAACGATAAAATTATTAACTTTAACACCAATCATCAGCACGACTGTTTCCGCCCCTTGTTGGCGCAGCTGTGCCAAGTGATTCTTCTAGCTCTGAGGCTTCTACTGCCTGCTTGTCAATGGTCTGCAAACGTAGCACTAACAAATTCATTCTACTATATGTGATTGAGCATCTACTCGAACAATACCAGATATATTTTATTGCATTGTATAATACGCTTAAATACTCATTTGAAATTTGAGAGGTCAGACGACTACGGGGAAAATCTGCAGGCAATCGTTAGTCCGCTCCAAAAAGCATTAAGCCTAACCGCTAATTCAATAAAGTTTTCTACTTATTTTATGATTTAAGTAAAAATACATCTTGCCAATTGACTTTTCGCATATACTAAGAATAACTTACGAAATAATTAGGAATTCTCAATCGACTTACATAACAGTAATTTAGTATCATAGCACTAACTATCATATTTATATGTAGTTACCTTGATATAGTTATACGTAGGGATGAAACTGAAATCAGTACAAAAATAAAAAGAGAAGATCAAACTATACCTGTTATTGATGAACAGCGGCTACGATATTATCATAGTAGATTGCTAGAGATAAAGGACTTTAATGATGCATTCGAGTTAGTAAAAATGGCTGTCAATGAGAAGTTCAAAATGCATAGAGCTGGATTGAGTCTGATCCTGCAAGGACTGCCAACTAATCTTGGAGCTTACCATGTCTTGGGTTCGAACATGATAATAATGAACAAGAGGATTCTTGATATTATTAGAGATAATAAGTCTGAAAAGGAATATGACTCATACTTGTTCATGGTGCTTGCTCATGAATACCTTCATAGTTTTGGTATTGTAGACGAGTTGCATGTTAGAAATATGACATATGACTTGTGCAAGTCTTTATTTGGAGAAAACCATCTAACCTCCATAATGGCTAGATATCAACCGTGGAGTGTATTTCCAGAATTAAACTTGTATAATAATAGTAATGGTAATAATAATTTTAACAGCTTTGATAAGAGATTTGAAATTATAAAGAATTTTGACAAAACTACGCAGTCTTATATTCATTAATTAATTTATTATTATTACCGTCTCAAAAAACTTTCCAGTTAATTAGAAAAGTGATAAACTTCTAACAGTAGCATTCATCATGGTATTAGATAGTCATTATTGCGGAATTTCTGTTGAGTATGCTATAGTATAGCATGCATGTACGACTAATTCGTGAGCAAATTTAAGGTTTAATATCATCCATTCTTAATAACACAATAACAATTGATTTTAGAATTTTAAAGAACCAAGTATCAATCAGGTATAAAAGAAATTGAAAGTTAAGTCTCTATATCTGATCTGGATCTGATTTGATTTGATCTGATCTGCTCTTGTAATGACCTGGTTCTATTATTGAACCAGATTAGTATTTTTGCTATTGAATTAATTTAATCTTGACCCAAATCATGCTTCGTATATTGCAAGTAATATTATTGCAAGTAATATTAATTTTAGTTAATACAGCCATAAAAGTTATATTAACAATATGACATTACTGAAGCACGCTTGATTAATAACACAATGACTCCTATTGAGACTTTAACAAAATTCTTGACTAGCGTGCAACGTAACAGTATAAAATCAAAACATGCTTACGAAAGCGCCCTTCATCATTTTCAAGCATTTTTGTCGCAGAAATATTGCAGCCAGAATAATAAAACTGAGACAATTCTAAACTTGCTAGCAAGAGGTGATGTTAATGTTTATGAATTGCTTGACGACTTCATAGCAAACCTCGTGTCCACTAATCCAAATCTTACTCCTGCAAGCATAAAATTGTATGTTACTGCTGTAAGATCATATTTGGCATACTACGATATTGACGTTATACCTTCTAAATTTAGAAGAAAAGTAAGAATGCCAAAGCTCTACCATGAGGATGAAGAACCATTAGACGCTGAAGACATTAGAAGGATTTTACTCTCTTGTAGTAACCGTAGGCTTAAGGTATATCTTCTGGTCTTGGCTAGCAGTGGAGCCAGGGCTTCTGAAGCACTAGCCATTAGAATTAAAGATATCGACTTCACAACCAATCCAACTAGAATTCACATTAGAAAAGAGTACTCTAAAACAAGGATCGCCCGAGATGTTTACATTTCTGATGAAGCAACACAGTATTTAAAACAGTGGCTAGATTGGAAATATAAAAACCGAGAAAGACCAAGAAAAGCAGAAGAAGATGATCTCGTATTTACGATTTACAAATCCAAGACTCCACATGGTTTGTACTTTAAGTTACTAATAGAATTTCAAAAATTACTAACGATTGTCGGTTTAGACAAAAGAAAAGAAGATGGAGTACAAAAACGAAGAAAAATAACTTTGCATTCATTCAGAAGATTCGTAAAAACGGTAGTTAGTGATCAAACGAATCAGGATTATTCAGAATGGTTTCTTGGCCATAATAAATCCCCATACTATACAAAGAAAGAAAATGATAGAAGACAACTCTATGCTACTAAGTGTATGAAATATCTAACATTCCTTGACTATTCAACGATAGAAGCAACAGGTAAGAATATCGAAGCTAAATTGTCTGAGAAAGAAAAAGAGATTGAATTATTAAGACAGCGTGATTCAATAAATACTGACGCTATTGCAGGTTTATCAGACCAGTTAGCGAGTGTAATGAGAGAGATAGAGGTACTAAAAAATCAGCCTCGACAATAATAGTGGTTCTACTAGCTTTTCTGGGATCGATCTGGATCCTTTACTCTCTTAATATAAAGACATTTAGAACATTGCTTACCATAATACCCATATACGGTCATAGTTGGTGGCTTTTCATAAACATGTTCACAGCTTTGTTGCCGCTTCTGCCTTTTGCGAAGCTCTTTTACATATTCTTTATGATTCTCCAGTGCCTTAGGCATCTCCACAATCATCTCGTTCAATTCATAGTCTAGTCGAGGATACAATCTTCGAAAAGCTGTCAATTGTTCGGTGATAGTTGATTCCTTCAGTACAAGTTTTGGGCTTTTGTGTATGAATCCATTGTCTTCTTTATCAGGATCGCTAGGATATTGATGTATAGCCATATATACAAAGTTATTGAAGCTATTTAGAAGAAAAGGCAGTATAGCTGATATGCAATTATCTGCCCATTTCTTAACAATTTCGTCTTGTGCTTTTGTGGACAATGACATCTTATTGTTATTAGGATTCATGGCTTGAATTAAAGCATAGATAATAAAGGCACCTACTCTATTTGAGAACTCAAATAATGCATGTTCTAATGAATCTTTATTTGTAAACATTGGTTTGTAAAGTCGGGTATAAGTTGTACAATCAATTTGTTTCTTTAGCACAAAATCTGTAATTATTTGGTTGCATAAAACTAGATTTTCCTTTTTGCCTAAAAGTGTAAACCTGAATTTATCACCAAAAAGTGTTGCATTTAACAATGGATCTTTGTAGGCTTCATCGGTGAGAAAATATTTTCCATATATGCCATCTCGTCTTATTTTTCCATTCTTCATTAGGTGCTGCGTATATTTTCGAAGTGATTTTCGATCTAGATCTGCTATCTGAGCTAATTGTTTGTGTGAGATTCCACCCCTGATAGTAGAAATTCTTATGATCTCTAATATTGCATCTTCTTTCTTGCTAACATATTGCTCTAGATATTTAGCACGTGCCTTTTTCAACTTGTCTTTCAACTTTTCTTGAAATTGTTTCTTCACTTATCTTCGCCACCCACTGTTCCTACTTCCCACTAGATGGGGTGTCTACACCCCAGCGTATAAATCTACTGTTCTTCTGTATTTACTGTAATGTCAAACGTCAAAGAAATATCAAAGATATTTTTAACCAACAAAATATCTGCGACATTGATAATACCAATCGAGCTTGCACGCAAGCATGGATTGAATGAACCATCGCATGTGATTATAGAAGAAACACCTCAGGGAATATTAATTCGAAAACTCGATGTCTAAAAGAGATGAAAATATAGGATTGTTGACCCTACTTGAATCAGTACAAATCGTAGTAGAAAAAATAGCCTATAGTTATGGTGTAGGAGTTGCGAGCTTCATGGACCAAAACTCAGGCTTGCCGCTGATGCGTTAATGCCGTTTCATAACGAGGCAAAAAGCATTGTTCAACAATACTAGGTCATCACTTTCTGATAAGATTTTTGTACTTTACAAGTATACATTAAAGACCGTAGATAATACAGAGTCACAGTTAGAAAAGAAGATGAGAGCACTGTCATTACTCTCAACTTATAAATACCATACCAAAACCCTCCAATTGTACGTTAGCTGTAAACAGTGTCGTTGGGTAATTTTTGGAATCCAATGCTAAAATCATGTTCTGGTTAATGTCGATAAGGTGAATTGTAAAAATGACAGATAATACATTTACATTCATACCCATAAATGACAAATTAAAAGCACTTGGTGTTACCAAATTTGTAAAGCAATCTAATGTAATAGATATCGGTTTCAAAGGAGGCCAAATGGTAGTCTTTGACATTGACCCGAAAAAGGTAACTAATACACGGGATAATTTTGAAAAAGAAGCTAAACGCTATCCAAACCTTTCGACAGAAACAATTGCTAAGGTTTTGCTAGTTTTGATGGATTCAACTAACAACTACCTACAGTACTTACTTTACAACAAGACAGTAGACGCGCCAAACGGCAAGGGTAAGGGTAACCAGGAATGTGCTAGTATTGGTACATTCTCGCGCAATTCCGGTGCGGTGATTAGTATGAAATTAGCCAAGGAATACTGCGAGGATTTTTTCATTGATGACCTGGGACAACCCCATGTCGCTGTGAAAATCGGTAAGCATTTGGAGGTACTTCCAATTAAGAGCTCGAGATTTAAGAACTTGCTCTGTAAGCTATTTTATGATTATACTTCAAAAAGGTATAAATCTTACAATGAAGAGGGCAAATCTAAGAGTACTCACCAAGCTGAAGACGTCGAAAATGAAGAGGAAAAGAAAGAAACAGAGGGAGAAACTTCGGAGACAGCAGCAGACATACTTACCACCGAGAGTCTAAATAATGTTCTAAGGGTGCTAGAGGCAAAGGCCACTTTTAGTGGAAATCCTCCAAAGGATCTACACTTGCGTGTTGCCAAGTGTGACAATGGCATATCAATTTTATATGACTTGACAAACCCCGAATGGCAAGTTGTCAGAGTTACAGAAAGCCATTGGGACATAGAATACTCACCTATAATTTTTAGAAGATACTCTAACCAGAAACCACAGGTGCATCCATCAAAGGAATACCCACTAGAAATATTTGATAGATTCATTGACCTAACAAATGTAAAAGACTCTGAAGACAACAATCTGCTTTTCAAGGTATACATCATCGCATTGTTCTATCCAGAAATCCCGCATCCGGCACTGATGTTATATGGCGAGAAAGGGACTGCAAAGTCAACCCTCCAAGAACTTATCAAGATGCTGGTTGACCCAAGTCAAATCAAGACACTAGCATTTTCAAGAAATATAGAAAGCATGGTTCAAAAACTCGCACATAATTATGTTTGTTACTTTGATAACATTTCAAAAATATATGAGTCAATGTCTGACACACTGTGCAGAGCAGTTACAGGTAGTGGGTTCTCTAAAAGGGAACTATTCACTAACGATGATGATATTATATATAATTTCATGCATTGTATTGGAATAAATGGAATCAATCTAGGTGCTACAAAATCAGACCTTATTGATAGAGGACTTATCATAGAACATACCCCAATTCCCAAGAATAAGAAACGTCTGCTTAAAGAGATTTGGCAAAAGTTCTATGATATAAGACCCAAGCTATTAGGGTACGTCTTTGATATTTTAGCAAAGGTTTTACAATTTCAAAGAGAGCATCCAGAAGGACTTAAGTTAAGCGAGTATCCCAGGATGGCAGAGTTCGCAGAAATTGGTGAGATCATATCACGATGCATGGGATATCAACCAGGCAAGTTTATCGAAGCCTACTTTAGAAACATTGATCTGCAGACCAGAGACGTAGTTGAAAATGATGTTGTTGGTAAGGCAATAGAGATTTTCATAGACAGCAAGCTTCCACCAGTCTGGAATGGAACCATAACTGAATTGCTTGATTTATTGACAAAAATTGCAGAAGATAACTTGAAGATTAGGACAATTAATGGCAAGTTGTGGCCGCAGGCACCAAATAGTCTAAGTCGTCGGATCAACCTTATCAAGGCCGATCTTCGAAGCATTGGAATTCTAGTCGAGAAGGATTCCTTGGATAATAGTGATAGGCGGTGGACCCTTAGGAGACTTACCGATATTCATAATAATGAAATAATTAGTGCTAGGAATAATATATTATACCAACAGCAGATCGTTGTAAGGCAAAACTATCCAAAGGTTGCACACATATCGCCTGAACAACCTTATCACCTGAAACCTGAAAATCAATCTCAATTCACTAGAGATAATCCAGACGATATATCTCCTGAGTTAAAACATGTATCGCCTGAAGAAAATAGTGAAAATCGTGCTCAAAATGTGCAGTTAAGGCGATCAGGTGATGCAGGTGATATTTGTTCACACTCTTCGAATAGACGGACTAGATTGCCTAAAGAGCTTCAAGATTTACGTGCTGGAACTAAGCGAAATTCATCTCCATTACCAAAGATGAATACAATTCTAGATAAGTACTTAGCTTTTGACTTTGAATGGGACGTAAACACTCATGTGCTTGAAGCAGCTTCTTTTGTCGATAATCTTGGCAACAGTAAAGTATTGCTCAGATCTGAGATTGATAATTGTTCAGAAAAAGAGCTTTTAAAATGCATTAATTCCGTAATCATGGAATACGACTGGTCAATTGGCTGGAATTCTACTGGACATGTAAGTACTTCAGTGGGAACAACGAAATCTGATTTATCGATACTACATGAAAGGTGCATTGCAAATGAGTTAGAATCTATAGTCTATCTAGGTCCAAAAGGTGTACCATGCATAGGATATCCAAAACACATCGACCTTTGCAATGTTTACAGCAAGGTAATGGTTCAAGGTACCATTTACAAAAAAGCCTACCGAACGCATAAACTCGACGATGTCGCAAAGGCTTTACTAGGACATGGCAAGTACAACGACTTGTCTGGTGAAGATTTTAAAACTCTATCAATTGAAGAACAGAAAGAATATTCACTTAGAGATTCTGAACTGGTAATGGAACTATCCAAACATAATGACTTTGAAGTTTTAGACGCCATGATTGCAATATCGGAAATAACCGACCTTGACTTTGAGCTAGTTTGCAGAACCAATTTGTCAAAATGGTGGTCTGCAGTATTCGATAAGATGGTAAAGAATGGAGAATGCCAACCGCGATTAGCAACTTTATTCAGCGGTACGTATGAAGGCGCACAAGTACTTGTTCCCAAACCAGGTTCGTATCATAATGTTGTAGTTGTAGATGCAATAAGCCTGTATCCTAGCATGGCTATAAATTATAACATATCTTATGATACAGTAAACTGCTCATGCTGTAAAGACGATCCGAGAGCTAAGATAACATTAGACAACGAGTTTGTCAAAGATTGCAAGTTTGTCGAGCAGAATAACTGTTGGATCTGCAAGCAACGTATAGGCACCTTCCCAAAGAAACTCAAGATATTCAAAGCAGAAAGACTGAAACAAAAGAAACTAGGTAACAATTCAAAGCAGCTTGCGCTAAAAATCCTTATCAATGGAGCATACGGTTGTTTTGGTTTTGATGGCTTTGCCTATTATGATCCACGAGTTGCGGAGATAATAACTGCGTATGGAAGACAGACTCTTTCCAAAATGCGTAATACAGCAGAAAGTTTAGGCTTTGAAATTATCTATGGAGATACAGACTCTTTATTCTTACATGATCCACCCAGAGAATCTCTTTCAAAGTTCAAAGACTTATTCACTAGTCAATTAGATGTTGAACTTGAAATTAAAAGTACATATTTTAATTTCATTCTAAGTAGTAACAAGAAGCATTATCTAGGTTATGGAGTAGACGAGAAAGGCAAAGAAGTACTTGACATTGTTGGCTTTGAAGGTAACAAAAATGATAGACCAGAATTAGTTAATAATGTATTTAAGAAGTTAGTAAATGATGTTGTCAAAAATGATGTCGATCCTATTCCCAATCTAAGGGATGCTATGTCTGATTTAGAAGAACCCTCCAAAATAAATCGAGACCTGTTGAAGATATCCAAAGTACTTGGCGAAAACCCTGAAGACTACAAGTCACAGACATGTCAAGCAGCCGCGATAGGCAAAGCGCTTGGTGCTAGAAAGGGTGACTTGATACAATATTTTGATTCAGACATTAAGACGACTGGTAAGAGCTGGTCTCTAGATCCTGCAGACATAGATATTGCAAAGTACAAGCAGACATTATGGAATACAGTTAGGGAAATCCTGGAGATTGCAGGATATCCTGTTGAAGACCTGGCAAAGGAATTTGGTGTCAAGAATCGAAAGACCAAAGCTAATAAGTTGAAATCTAAATATGGTCACAACAATGCAGAACCTCCTAGTGGTGTGACTGGATAATCAACCAATCTGCATTCAATACAGAGATGAAATATATGTACAATAGTAAGAACGGTAGGGATGAAAAAGAAGAAGCAAACAAGAACAGCATTGGAAATGAAGGTATTTCCAACAGCGCTGGTAACAACAATGGTCACAATGGTAAGGAATTTGCAAAACAAGAGAATCCATACAACCTAACTGGAAAGGCATATGAAAACTGGAAACTGAATCAGGAATTCATAGCCAAGAAAAGCAGGTACATAACTTCAACCAACTTTGGAGATAAAGCCAGGACTTTTCTTTTCAATCCAGACAAGATAGAGTTTTCTGAGATTGAAGAAGGATCTGATGGCAAATCCTATACAAAGATGGTCTACACCGTAATAGAACCCATAGTTGATCCAAAGGAAGAAAAACTGTTAAGCACAAGCAGCACACGTCTAGTAACAAAGTTAGCCAGATGGATTTTCGAGAAAGGCAGGTACTTGCTAGAAATTCAAAAGACTGGGACAGGTTTCAGCACAAACTGGGAAGTTGACCGTGCTGATTAATTAACCTGAAACCCAATCCCCCTCTATTTTTTGCTTCCTATATTTATAGGTGATAAGATATTAAATTTACCTATCAAAACATCGGTTCAAACACCGTTAATAATATAATCTATTATTCCGATATTGATATAGAAACGCAGGTTATTGAAGGTCTTAATTTTATTCTATCTCATTTAAAGAACCCAACAAGATGGCCCAGAACCATATCTACCAAAGCAACTGAAGGAAAACAGATTGCAGTATATAGCAAACAAGAAGCATTGTCCCACTATAAAGATTCAAACTATCTAGACTGTAGAATTAGTGCTTATAACACTAAGTCACAAAAGCAAACAATTGATCTACTTATGATTGATTTGGATTTATCTAATTTCAAATATAATAACATTGAAAAATTGAATTTGGTCAAAGCAAGAACTTTGGCAAAGATACAAAATACATTTGATTTATCAAAACGATTTAAGGCTGCAACCACAATTTGGTCGGGTAATGGATATCATTTGTATATACCTACAGAATCTCATAATACTTCTTTAGAACAGATGTCTGAATTTAGAAAGTACCAAGAACCGTCCAGATTACTTTTAAGATTCTCAGAATGGTACCTATCCAATGGTATGGCAGACTCAGAGCATTATCGTACTGTATCATTTAGGAATTGTCTATTGAGAATACCTGGTTCATATAATTCCAAAAATATGTCGCAGGTTAGCATTGTGCAGAAATGGAATGGTATTTCAAAAGTACCCTTAGAATTACTTTATGGCAAATTCTTGGCATATCTTATTGACCAAGACCTGAAAGGAAGAAAATTATTTTGTGACAATAAAACTGATTCATTCTTGTCAGTAAACTCGATTGCATTTAAGTCACAAAAGAATGAGTCACTAGATAAGCGATCTATTGACTGGATTGAACGACTCTTACAAATGCCACTGGCAGAACACAGGAAATATTGTATATGGCGAATCCTTTCACCTTATTTTATCAATGTAAAACATTTGTCATTTGGTAATTCGTATATAAAAATATATCAGTGGTTAGATAGATGCAGTGAATTGAAATCACTAGATTTCAATCCTAAAATAAAGATAAATGATAGTCTTAATAGAGCTGCTTGCACAGGTTATTTACCAATTAGTTTTGATAATCCTCTAAAGGAACCTAGGACTTTAAAAATAGATAATAGAGAATTGTATAACATTATTAAGTATTAATGACTGTTTTCTAACTACTAGTGACCGTTCAGTTAGCTCCACTATCTGCTTTCCATATTGCAAGCTATTATTTTCTTCTGTATCAAGGTAAGTTTCAAAATATCCCACTCCTGGTACAATCGTTTTTGACACTACGATCTTGCCTCCCCAATTGTTCTAATTTGGAATAGTATTCATTGATTGACTTCATATCAATAAAGTTTGTAGTACCTTGCTGCTCATTTTGTCTTTTCATCATACCTCTAGTCAGGAATTTGTTTCCTTTATCATATCTGGGTGATCACCATCCAGTATTTTATTCCCTCTGGCAACTACTCACTACTGGCTATTTTACAATGTTCCATCCAAATATCTCACTATAGAATTTTTTGTTCTTTGAATATCTTCCAATTGAATTTCGAAATGTACTATTGTTGATATGTCCTCAAAATCACAAGAGCAATTGTATTAAATACTAATCCTACCAGAACATAGATAGATATCTTGGGCTATTGACATTGAAGGTATCTGGCTTTTATGCAGCAATATACTGACCGGTACTAACTCCAGTAACTGCTAATAGAAGCCCAACAGTCAATAATCCTGGTACTAGCATTCTAAATAGGTGTAGGTCTAGCTATAGATAATCTTCTAATATTTTTACACTTCCATCTGCATTTATAGTTAATAAAATAAAGAGGATTGGATAAAATATGCAGTTTAATATATGCTACTAGAAAAATAGTTATATATTGAATCATATCACAAAGTTATTATACCTTGTAACACAGAAATTGGTTAACATAGTCATGAGTATAGAATCTGTATCCGTCTCTGCTTACATGACGAAAAATGTGAAAACAGAAACAGAAGATCAAAATATTCAAAGTGCTTGTAGAATTATGCAGCAGAATAACATTGGGAGTATAGTAATTGTAAATAAGGATAATCATAATGACAATTACAAACCCATGGGTATAATTACAGAAAGAGACATCGTACGTATAATAGGCTCCCTTGATCAATCGCTATTAAAACTACCACTACGCGAGCTAATGAGCAAACCACTAGTTACAGTCACTTCAAATAATACCTTCAAAGATGCATTGCAGATTATGCAACAAAAAAATATTCGTAGACTTGTCATAGTTGAAAATGAAAGAATAATAGGCATAATTACAACTAAGGATCTGTTCAATGCAATAATGAATAATCAAAGTCTCCTTCCTAGTTTGCTAGGGGATAGTATACTTGTAGGACATAAAGGCGAAATATATGATCAATTTGGTCAATATTGGTTTTCAGATATTTTGCATAGGAAGTAAAAAAGATAAGATACCAACAACAACCTATTTTACCAAAGCTTTGAGCCATCATTATGTAAAAGTGTACCTTAGGTGGCACTTGTATGCTCTTCATACTACACCCATAGCAGAATCAAGTTTCGGTATGAATTTGAATTATTGTATGTAGTTATCAATTCGTATAAGATGTAGTACTGGTGCCTCTGCGTATATGCTAGATCATGTCATACTACCACGGATGTCTTATACTCGATCGTTGTCTAGATCTAGATTTCTTGCTGCGCTGCATCAGGATCAAGAAGCCATTATGATACCACCGTAGAAAGTGTACGAGCTTACTACGGCATAGCTACACATCTTAAAGAACTAAAAGAAATAATCACTATTCTAGAACAAATCAGATGAGGCAGGAGCAACTACAAATCAAAGTCTAGACATATAGGCGAGTTTCTTGAGAAACATAATCTAATTGACAAAAGTAAATACCACATTCAGAACTAAATATATTCCGTACAAAGATCGATTCAGAATTATACGAAGTTTTTGAGATATAGAACCAGAGGACTACTTAGGAGATCTCTACTGGCATAAAGAGCAGCAGTGGATGGTTTAAGAGTAGTAGTGGAAATGAACTGATAATTCAATGAAATATGAAGAGAAATGGAAAAAGAATGTATAAGAACAATTCAAGAATATACAAACAAAAGCAAAACGTAACTAATAGAGGAGTGCCAACCATCTAAAAGAGCCAAAGTCAGAGAAATAGGTCTATTAGTTTATGGATATTCAACGAGTATTGGTCCAGATGGTTAACCACGGACAAGAGAATATGACAACATAAAATCATCTTCAGAATGTTTATTTTAAAGTGGAACAGCCAAACCGGAAATCAATGGTCGATATAGCCTTTGATAGACGTAAATAACAGCTAATAAAGCTAAAGCTATGACAAGTATGTATGTAATCAAACTGCCTAACTTTTCGAACTCTCTAATCTAACTGATTTATACCATAGGGATTAA
>DATBGR010000590.1:0-2449 GCA_036557905.1 Nitrososphaeraceae archaeon
ACCTTTAGCATCAAAGAGGAAGATGAACCAATGGTTGAAACAAAAGATCTAGTTGCTGCCTTAAAGGCAAGTTTACAACAATCTGTAAAACATGATAAAAGAGACTCCAAATGAGATGAAAATAAGAGGAGAGAGGATGAGAAGATGACGAAAAAGAAACGTAAAGTTGCCGCAACTCAGTCAGACAATAATAAAAATAACGAAATTGCAAGGACAGATATAGAATCAAGGGATTTGGAAGAATAAAAAGCGCAGCACGGTACCTAAGTACATTAGAAAGAAAATGATTCAAATAAAGCTAAAATGCTGGCCAGTGAATAATATAATGCAGGCAGGAGTAGGAAAGTAGAAAAATAAGCCAGACCTTGCATATTCGTTCTAATTGAAACCCGTATAAGAAAAATAAGGAGATGCTCGACATTCATTCAGACATCCTACCAGACAATTAATCATGGAGTATATCCAGCTTCACCGTTGGATTGATATAACATCCATCTTTACTTTCAGTAGATTAAGACAATATGGGGTTAAGCTATCGTTGTTATTGTCGTAAACCATGATTGTTATATCTTCACAATTTGCGGCATAATTATTTATATGACGCATTTGACCGGAAATTTGACGCATTTGACCGGAAATTTGACGCATTTGACAAATGTTTATTCGACGGTATTTTAATTGAAATATGCAAAACTTTCTAACTTCAAATCTCTGGTGATATAAGAATGGTTAAAGGGAATACCAAAGTACAAAATCGCTAATAATAATGATTTAAGCGTCGGACCTGTAACAAATTAGTCGAATGGAGACTCGTCCTTGGCCTTTATGCAAACGAATTGAGCGCTGGCTGTGACGTTACATAATGTGGGCATAACCCCAGCTCAATGCGTAATTGGATCTAGAGTTGGAATTATGATGATTAGATTTAGCGTTAGAACAAGATAGTTCTGAATCATTTATGAATGACAACCTTAAGTAAAGAGCTTTTGCGATATAGATTAACTATCAAGCTCATCTTTCAAGATTTGTTAAGGCAGAACAGACAACAAAGCAAAAGGGTTACTATGCTAACAGTATTGTAAAAGAATTCTCAGATTTGGATTCACTTAAAGACAAATATTGGGCTTATCAAGCATATATCCCAAATTTTGAAAATGAAATGCGATGCGATGAACTCATCCAAAAACGCTCTAAATTAGAAGAATATGTGGAATCCTGTACAATACTTTTAATGAAATTGCACAGGCAAACAATATACCTCTAGATCAGGCTGTTCAAAAATTCTATAGAGATATTGAAGAATTCGATGATAATAGGTTTTGAACTGAAGTTAAATAAACTTCGTTCAGAGGTGTCTACCACTAATGCTAAGTTAAATAATTTACGAACAGCATTATTTGTTCAACCTCTGGTTGAATTGTCTCTACAAGAGCTTCTTTCGAAAGAATTGGATCAGGTGATTGTTGAACTCGCAAATATATTATCTGAAGGATCGCCTAACATTAGTGGGGGTAGCAGCAGTAAAGATAATAATAAAGATTCTCTTATAGAAGATTTGAAGAAATATGGCAGCATTAAATCTACTTTACAAGGATTAGATCAACAGGCTTATAGATTAATGTCAAATAGACATATTACAAAAACAGAAGCGACATTTGGAGGGACAAAAACTAAAGAATGTTATATGCCTTAGCTAATCAAAGACGATTATCAAATTTCTACACAGATCGAATGATTCACTTATTATTGATAATGAAAATGTAAGAATCCTTGCAATCATTGCGTTTACTTTACATACATTGTATCTTCGTTACTCGCCGGTAGTAGAATTGTTAGATAACGATCTTGTGAAATTGATTGAGCAGATATCGAGAAATTGATGTAGAGAATAAATAAACAATTCCTATTCCTGAATTGAAAATGGTTATAACTAGTCCTTAATATTTTGATTGTAAAATTAGATAATAATAACTCATCGACAAAAAGATGTTGTACCAGATTGACTTAATTAATAACTCTGATTAAGAACTTACCATATATCACAATCTACTGGTAATGTATTGGAACAGGAAACAAAACGATGTCCTAGTCGCTGGCATCCTACAATCACTGGTGAATGGTGGGCGATGGTAGGTCAATGTGCCAGCCAGCGACAGACACTAGAAATGCAAGTACAATTATCGTCGAACTATTATTTTATCAATGCTGAACCAAGTTATCCAATGTCATGATGCAAAACAATCAATTTTTACCGACTGATAATGCGTAGTAATATTTCATTCAACCTAACCTAACCTAAACTAATCTAATCTAGATTTAAATCGTCCAATATTTTAATTATATTTTGTCTATTATTCAGTATATCGTTCCAAGTATCTATATATGTAGATCTATTTATAATATCAGATACGTTGAGAATAGTAAAATCGGTGGGATAAATCTCGTTCAA
>DATBGR010000591.1:0-13918 GCA_036557905.1 Nitrososphaeraceae archaeon
TAGTGAGTGTTCCTGTCTTCAAGATATACTCTGATATTGGATAAATGACACATATAAACATGTATTCTATATGTGATTATCTATTAATAACAATATATTTGCAATAAACGTGGTATTCTGCCAAGTATGCATCCGAGACAAACTAATGAACAGCCATTGTATACAGAGACGCTATGGGAGTGGCGTGCATTCGGAGAGTATATAGAGCCAAATTTGCAGCGAGCTGTGCGAACACTCCAGAAAAAGTCTAACAAATCAACAAAATTCCAAGATCAATATTTATGGATACCAAATTGTGATATTAACTTAAAACTTAGGGGTGATGAGCTGCGGATCAAACAGTTATTGAACAGTGATAGCACCGATGTGGCTATCCAACAATGGATGACTCAAGCTTACCAATTCCCAGTATCAGTGAATATAATTAAACGTCTAGTTGGCAATGTTCCTGATATAGATTTATCATTTCCTGAATTACTGGATCAAAAGATGATAGGCAAAAACAAATTTCTGTCTGATCTACAAACTTTATCAATAATATTAAAACAAAAAAAATATTTAATGCTAACAGTCAAAAAAGATAGAGAAATGTATATATGGTATGACAAGGATTGCGACGAAGTCGAGGGCGTTACCATAGAAATAGCTAAAATAAGCGAACCTGAAATGCTGTATTCCATATCATTAGAACACCATAGCATAAAAAGTGTAAAGTCTGCATTGAGTTATCTGAATATTTCTGTAGATTCACATCCAGAGATGAAGCCCCTAAGTTATCTTGAGGTTATCGAGTACTGGTTTGATGGAAGAAGACTGTATTAGAGTTATAAAACATGATATTAAGGAAAGTAGAATTCCCTGCCAAGCCAAGTTATTTATTTATTATCCTGATTCCAGCTAAACACGCTTTCTTCGTCCAGTGCGCTTAGAAGGCTATCTTGATCCCATTTACCATCATATAGATCTCCATTAATAAAGAAACTAGGTGTACTCTTTACTCCACTGTTATTGGCACTTAGTATATCCTCATTAATATGACTACTATAACTACCTTTAAGAAAGTCATGATTGAATCTAGTGAGGTCCAATCCTAATTTTGCGGCAGATCGTCTCAAACTGTCATCTGTATCCGCCTCGCCATGTTCAAAAAGATAATCATACATTTCCCAAAACATACCTTGGGCAGCGGCAGCTTCTGCTGCTAGCGCAGTTTGATAAGCATGTGGGCGAGTTTTTGTGACTGGGAAATTACGAAATACAAAGCGTAATTTACTTCCCAAACGTTCTTGGACTTTTTTTATAATAATGTAGGCCTGGGCGCAATATGGACATTCGTAATCACCGTATTCTACCAAAGTTACAGGTGCAGTTGCAAGGCCTCGAATATGATCTCTGGAATCATCTACGGGTAATGATAATTTTTGCGGCTTCGTTTTACTTCTAGTCATCCTTAAGAATCTTGTTTTATAATCTAGTCTGACGATTTAAAGATGCTGTTTTCTTTATCAACACTACGTACCTGCGTTAAATATTATGCATTAAAGAGAAAACTGGATTAATTACTACGACGTCTTTCTTTAACTAAAAGGATAGTAATCTAAAAGTTTCGTTCAGAAGCACATACTCTTGACGAGCTTAATTGTCATTGAATTAGGTTTCTTTTTCACGTTGGAATAAGTATAGGCGAGTCACATAAAAGCTTACAATCTTTAACCTTCATTCATTCATTCATCAATCGCAATTCGTCACTATGAAAATATCCAAGCCTATTGAATAGGATTCTTTAGATAAACTATAATCTGATCTCAGTTATCTTGATGAGCTTCACATATCTCTATCCAGCTTGTCGTATATCAATTTAGATATCAATAGGAAGCAAGAGATTCATATTCATCTATAGATTTCCTGGTGGAAAATCTCATTAACTTTATAGTATCATAATATTCATAGATAATAATTGATCTTTGAGTGCAGACATTGTTTTGCTACAATTGACACTGAAGAACTAGACTACATAATTATAAAATGTCCTTCATGTAATGACTGTTTGAACCACATGCCTGCTTTGCCAGTAATTATGAATTAATATTTACTCTGATTTTATTAAACAGAATATTTACACCGATAGATCGGTCAAATATAGGTATTTTAGGCCGAATGGTCAATTATTTGCTCCTCACGCTTTCTTATTCATCATATATTCTAATTTACCTACCAAAATTTTCCAATCTTTTACAACAGCAAATTTGCGATAAAAACTGATAATAAACTAGTTGTGTATGTGAAATTCGAGTAAATTCTTTTGTTATCACTATCTCCTAGGGAACTATTAACAACTACTCGTGCAGTTCGCAAGCGTCTTGACCTGACACGCCCAGTAGAACGATCAGTAATCGAAGAATGTATCGCCATAGCTCAACAAGCCCCCAATGCTTCAAACAGGCAAAACTGGCACTTTGTAGTAGTGGACGATTCTGATAAAAAAGCAAAACTTGCAGAACTCTTTCGTAAAGGCTGGGAAATGTATGTAAACCGTCCCAGTACTGCCGGTAACATAGAGTTTGACGATCCCAAGCGTAAAGCTACTCAATTGAAGGTAATATACTCTGCTCAATATCTGAAAGAGCATATAAAGGATGTTCCAATTCATGTAATACCATGTATAGCAACACGAACCGACTTGGGCCAGAGTGTAGCTGCACAGAGCGCAGCATGGGGTACTATCGGCCCAGCAGTATGGAGTTTTATGCTAGCTGCTCGCCTATATGGATTAGGTACAACATGGACCAGCTTTCATTTACTATTTGAAGAAGAAGCTGCAGCTATTTTGGAAATACCTTATAAGGAAGTTATGCAAGCTGCATTGATTCCAGTAGCTTATACTCTAGGGACTGAATTTAAGCCAGCACCTCGGGAGCCCATTCAAAGAATGATGCATTGGAATAGATGGTAAAATAGCGAGGTATATGATAAAATGACAAAATACCATCACAAATATCTATTTAGTGTCTATAGAAACATAACATCTAAGATCACATCATATACGTGTTCGCAAGTTGGATAATATGGCATCAATAAAAATAGAGTAACTGTACAATATTTATTTCCAAGCATATTAAAACTCTTTTTTATTCAATTGCATGAAAAATGAAAGTTTCTGTAATAGATCTTGGTTTCAATTCTGCTAAATTAGTTAACTATTATGTCAATCGAAATAATTCCTATAAAGCATATGACCAGAAAAAAATAGACGTTCGTCTTGGATCGGGATTTGATAAACAAAAAGGACTGAGAAGAGAGGCTATTAGAAGGACAATCGATGGACTAAAACTATTTAAAAGTATAATTGATTTTCATACAATAGGACACATACTTCCGATAGCAACAAGTGCAGTTAGGGATGCGTACAACAGGGTAGAATTCCTAAGGGAAGTTTATTTTGAGACAGGGCTTCGATTCAATGTATTATCGGGACAAGAAGAAGCTTTCTATTCTTACTATGGTGCACAAAGATATCTGAGAGGAACTGAGAATGTTGTATATTTTGACTTGGGCGGCGGCAGCATGGAGATACTATATTCAGAAAATGCTAATATCAAAAAAGCCATATCAATACCCATAGGGACACTTAGAATAACACAAGCATATAAGAAGTCAACAAGCCAATTTTCAAAGGATAATTATGATAGTATGAGACAGTATTTGCTAAATTCAATTCCTGATAGAACGGAACTTGGGATCAAATCACAATCTGTTCTTGTAGGCGGAGGTGGAACCATCAGGGCTGCTGCGAGATGCGACAGAGAATTGAAGGGAGTCTATCCTCTCAAGAAGGTTCAAAGGTACAAATTAAACTATAGATCAATTAATTCAATTAGCAACCTTTTATGGAAACTTAAAACCGAGGAGATTATCAAAAGGACTGAAGCGATTAACCGCAGCCGAGCAGAGACAATTGTAGCTGGTCTGTGCATCATAACTACTTTGATGTCAAAACTAGGGTTCGAGGAAGTTACAGTAAGCTCAAGCGGACTCAGAGAAGGGATATTATCATCATTTCTTGCACTCAGAAATCTAAAAGATGATACCAATAATGGAAAAATGCTGTTGCCACCAATGCTAAATATGCTTCAGCTCAGCTAGACAAATTGGTACTCTAAATTTACATAAACTATCGAGATAGGACTCGAATAACTATTAACGTAGGCTAGTTAATTTACATTTTTATAATGAAATGTAGTTTCATATTACATGTGATTTGGATTTTCGACATAACTTGCTATCTGTTTATCGAAATAATCAAAAAGCGGAAATATATATATTCGAAGGCTAAAATTTTAAGCATGAGTTATCAGTGTATAAATGCATGAAAACATTGCTAATCTTGCGTCATGCCAAGTCAAGTTGGAAACATCCAGAGTTATCTGACCATGATCGACCTCTTAACAAGAGAGGTAAACATGATGCGCCACTTATGGGACACCTATTAAAAGAGAAGAGGCTAGTACCTAATCTAATAATTAGTTCGACTGCAGTACGTGCCAAAGATACTGCTTTAGCGGTAGCAGAAGGTGTGGGGTATAACAAAGAAATAATTTTTCATTCCACCCTGTATGCAGCAAGTCCTGATGCATATATTAAAGCAATAAGTAATGTAGCAGACGACGACAAGGATTATTCTACTATACTAGTGATTGGACATAATCCAGGACTTGAAGAGTTAATTGAAGTCCTTACCGGAGAAATGCACGAGTTAGCAACTTGTGAATTGGCTGTGGTAGAATTGCCAACAAAAAAATGGTCTAATCTAAATACAAGAGAAGGCAAGTTTATTGATGGGATTAGGATTAAGCATTAAGGATATAATTCCTCAACTAGGATTATAATACAATCAAATCAACACTGAATGAACGAATAAAGGAGGATACACCAGATTTACTAATTGTCCTTATATTATTTCACTAATTTACCAAAGTGTTTTCAGAAATGCTATAGATTAATCACATATCACTTTTAAAAAGAAAAGTGATATAACAATACGAGAAGTTCAAGTATAATAAAATCGATAACAATCAACCAATCAATTCAACGTCTAAGATGACGTGGTAGATCGAACAGCCGGTACACTGAAAGCAGGCAGCTAATCTAGAACACTGATCCATTGATTTATTGATTGATTTATTTATTTATTTGTCCATACATGCAGGCATGTTCCCACCATGGCTTTCACTATATTCTTTTAGCAATTGATCTTTTACTTGTTTAGATTCCTCTGTAACTAAATAACTAAATCTTCTTGCCTTGCCTACACAAGGATCGGATAGCGACTCTAACAAAGATCGTCTCAGGGCAGTAGAACTTCCGATGTATAGAATTTTCATGCTTGCATGTACCTTAAAGACTCCTGGCAGGTCAGGAATAGCAGCTTTAGTAATACTAGTTTGGTCAAAATCTATCCATTCGGACCAAGCATTTTCTCCGTTCTGTTCCTCGCTCTTCATAGCAGATATCTATCTATTTATTTCCAAACACTATGTATAAAAAGAGTTCAAAACCAAAACCAAAACCTAGGTCCTAGTTATTGTTGAGCATCATATTAATGACTAACTTGATTCCCAGACTCATAGTCAAAGCAAGTGAAAGTTGTTATGATATGCTGGATGATCTACTTTAACAACAAGAAAGGTTACGGATTTAGTTCTAACTTGCTCACATTCAACTAGTCTATTGTACAAATATTGAAATAATGAAAGAGAGATGTTAGCTTCATAATGAAGATAGGCATTATCTCAGATACACATGATGATCTTGACAGTCTAAGATCAGCAATTAGAATATTCAGAAGAGAGTGCATAAGCTATGTAATTCATGCAGGTGATTTTGTATTCCCCGGGGTGGTAGATGAATTTAAGGATCTGATGCGTGAGCTACCAAATGTCAAGATCATTGGAGTATTAGGTAACAATGACGGAGAAAAGTTAATGCTGTACAAGAAATTCGTGGAAATTGGCGGCGAATTGAATACTGAATTCGTTGATATAAAGATCTCAAGCTTTAGATTTGGAATCTACCATGGTACTAATGAAAATCTTAGGGAGGCGGTTATCCGAAGTGGAATTTATGATGTATTTATTCATGGTCATACACACAAACGGCGCAATGAAACAGTTGAGATAGCGCTAAAGAACGACAAGATAATCAAAATAATACAAGTCCTCAATCCTGGTACAGCACATAACAACTTTCCGAACATAGAAAAGAAAATTGAAAACATACCAAGCGTAATAATTTACAGTACAGATGATAAAAGATATCATTTTATCGACTTAATTAACGGTGAACCTATCGACGAACCTCTCAGAACAAGTAGGTACTGCATTTGATATCTATTCAAAAAATCTTGTATAGCATTATAGTAGCAGTTTCTTTAAATACTGAGCAGTAGATTTCAAAACCTAATACCACTATCTAATGCTATCAAATGTATCCACTTGTGTTGATGTTTGATAACCATAATGTACAGCGTGCAACCCGGTCAGTCATCATCTTGTATTATTCAAGGCACTAGTCTTGATCATAGCAACTAACCATTAACCATTAACCTTATTAGATCATTCTTCGTAAGCTAATATATAGACTAAATTGTCTTCAAGAAAGAAGAATGTTTTACAAGATAAAAATATCACTAAAAACGCTGAAGAAGCAGCAGAATCAGTCAAGAATGCTGCAAAGACTATCCGTAAGGTGTCTACTTCAACAAGAGAAGCTGTAAAAACCTTCCGTGAAAGCGGTGCTATAACAGATTTAGTCGAGGCCGTACATGGTGCTGCAACGGCAGCAAGAGATACTACCATAGATGTTAGAGATACTGCCAAGCAAATAGAAAAAAGTCGAATGGTAGAAGATACTGCTGCGAGATTAGAAGAAGCTGTAGTTACAGCTGGCGAAACAGTACAAATAACCAAAGATACAGCAGAACAAATTCCCAAGGCTGCTCCAAAGACTACCAAAGCCGTAAAGAAAGGAGCTAAGACGCTAAAGAAAAAATCTGAAGCTGCAGCTGGTAAAATGAAAAATATTGCAAAAAGAAAGGTTACTGCAAAGGCAGATGCACAGTTAAAAAATCTCAAAAGAAGTGGACTAGCAAAGTCAAAGCAAGCCAAGAAAAAATTCAAAGCAAAGATAAAAAAAATCAGTAACTAAGAAAGAGGATATGCAACAAGGAACATGTCACTTTAGCTGCAGACTTATTCATGTTAACACGGTCAATCATTTTATCAATTCTGCAAAAAGCAATGAATATCTATTAATAAGGAGTGTATTGTAAAATCATAAGTAGATAACAGATCTACTTGTAACCCAAATCAGGTGAATTGTATGTCCTATCATCCATCCAGTTAACTATTTCGTAAAAAGTGTCCTACAACATAGATGTTGGGCTCGCCAGGTTATAACATTATCTAAAATGACATATCTGATTTCTGATCTTATAACAAATAACATCCAAGCAAACAGAGCGCCATTCATCAATGAATAAAATGATAACAGAGGGAAAGAACCTAAAAGCATGTGTCTACAAAATGAATAAACAGATCTACCACTTAGAGAATAACAAAATTGGATAATAGTAATGGTAATAGTAATAATAGGGCTAACCAGACTAATCATCAAAATCCAGCCAAATTTTATTTGATTCTATCGATATATCTCATAGCTGTATCCATTCTTGCAGTCTACACCACTACTGCTGCATCAGAATATGGTCTAGAAAAGGATGACTTGCAAACCCAGTCTCTTACACACCTACTGAAATCCACGGACTGGTTAAGTGACTACGAAGAACAGAGGTTAGGAGAAAAAATTCTTCAAGCTGATATAGATAATGTTAATTTGACATTGCATAGTACTAATAATAACAATAGTCACAATTTTACCGCGGCGAATATGAATTCACAACAAGCTAAATACTATTTACACAAATATCAATCATACATTGAAACGTTGCATGCTAACAAAACGGTAGAAGGATCGTTAGCAAATCTACGATCCAAAGTCGAAGCAGAGAATAGCGCTTATGAAAAATCCATAGATCATATTTCTGAAGTTTCAAAAATTATAACTACATACGAGCTTGTAACTATATTGCTAATTATCGGAGCAGGTTTGGGTGGCATAGCAGAAATTGCCAAGAATAGAATTATTGGATATTCAGGATTCATATCTGGTGGGATAGGAATTATAATATTATTAGTATTCTTATTGGTTGGCACAACTGTCTGATTTGCAATCTACTAAATAGTGCATTAAATAAAATTTGTGCGCTGATATATATTGTAACTTGTACGAATTACTAGTTAGATTTGAATGGAAAAGATTATGACGATAGTTACTGGGCTATATCCATTTTTCGTGCAGACAAAAGCTCAAACAATTAGCGATGCATATGTTAGGTGATGTTCATAATATTGAGAAATAAATTGTTCTTAGAGTTTGAAAGATCTGCCTTGCAAAAATCCGCAAATTGTTCAAATTTTTTTTGTCTGTCTTCGTATAAATATTTGACAATGTTATGAAGGGATGATCGATCCTTTGGATGATTTTCCAGATATTTTTGTATATATGCTATGGTGGTATCATAATCGTGAATCGTTCCAAGCATATCTTGGACCTTTTCTAATTCTTCAATCAACTGAGAAGATTTATCTTTGCCTTCATCCTTGCCATTTGTGCTACCCGGCAACAGTTCTAATAAATAACGAAGCTTTTTACAATCTTTTCGCATCTCATGCAATTCAGCCAATCTCTTAGGAGAACTTAGTACTACAGGATAATTCTTCTCAATTATGTTTGCAAATTTACCAACTACTTTGTTAAATCTCTTCTTTAGCTTTTTTTCTGATTTATTAATTTTGTCATTATTAAGTTTAGGAACGGCTAATTTTCTAAGTTCCACAGCTAGCGTTTTTGATGCAGTTAGTTTCCTATTTCTGAGAATCTCCAATGACTTTGATATATTTACGATTACTTGCGATGAAGGTGACACTTGTTGCTGTTCACGCTTTGGCGATGATACGTCTTCAGTATATTTAGATAGCAACTCGAGTATTATGTCGTAATCCCTAATCTTACTATTTAGTGTGAAAAGCGCCTTGCTTTTTGCTACAAATTCCCTAAGTTCCTTTTTGTTTCGAATTGCCTTTGGAAGCGCTTGGTTGCTAGCTCGTAATCTTCTGACAGCTGTTCTAATATCATGAATCTGCTCCTCATTTGGATCTTTAAGATAATCATCTAATTTGTTATTCACTCGTTGAATATTTCTTTCTGACTTGTTTAGAAAGGTCTCAGAATCAATTGGATATAAGATACTATAAATGGAATGAGATTTCGACATCAAGATATTCTATGTGAATCATAATATTAATACTGCTGCACTTAGAACCGTGGTCCAGAGTCCATCTTTGTGACCTTGTGCAGATTGTGTAAAATTCTGTGTTTTGTAAATCTTTCCCGAAAGTCTCCACTGTTCTTCTCTCTGATCCCAGGCAAGTGTAGGGTCGTCTGGCAAGCCCATAACTGTTGCCAACATCTCCATGGCCATGTCCTCTGCATAATCTCCGGCCCTCTGAGCTGTCTCTCCGGTCGAATGATGCTCCGACAGATATCCATATCGAGTATCGTCAGCAGGTCTGGCTAGACCTATGGATGCAGCTATTAATCTATTTGGTTCATTAGTAGCAGATCTTGCCATAACTGTGAAAGTAATCTGACCAGGCTGGAGGTGTTTTCTCCCCTCGTCCTTATTCACTATTTTGCATTGTGGAGGCTTGATACTAGACACAAAAACAAGGTTTAGATCTTCAATTGAAGCGTCACGCAGTGCCAACTCAAAGCTAGTCAGATAATCTTTATGAATTCCCTTCCCTTTTGTAAAAAAAATCATTCTAGGAACATATGATAGAGGATTAGACTCCAAATTAGATTCTTACCACCATAAGCACTTTCACGTTTTACACCATTCAATGCGAAAAATATCACATATAGAGGTTACTAACCTGGAGTATATAGAGAAAATTTAAACTATATGAAAACAAAAGAAATAAGTAGATATACAAGAAGAATTTAGCCCGTATTTCACATCCAGGTATAATGGACTAACTTAATAGTAAGAATAGTAAAAGATTTAATAGTACTAAACAAAATTGTTTGGAAATAGCCCTCCATATGACAATGACAAAGCAATTAAGGCAAATATGGAACGTGACGAAATGGAGTTGAATGAAAAAAATTCTTTAGGGGCAGAATTAAGTAAATTCTATAACGGAATAATTAGAGATGTCCAAAGAAACAGAAATCAATATCCAATTACTAACGTAGTGGAAAATAAGAGAAGCCGTGACAACTTATTATGCTATCTAACCTTAAGAAAGCATAATCTTGAAAATCTTCAAATGAGACTGGCTGAGCAAGGTTTATCCTCGCTGGGACGCCTAGAGGGACACGTTCTAAACGGAATCGAGCTAGTATTGAAACATTTCCCGATACATTCTAAAGCAGTCCGAGAATTGACTGCAAGTTCAAGTGGTATTGAAAAAATAACGTATAAGGATGCACAGAATATCTTAGATAAACGGAGCAGATCTCTCTTAGGCAGACCAAGGGAAGGACGTACTACTAGAATTATGGTGACACTTGACGTTGAGGCTATACATCAACCACAACTTGTTGAGGAGCAATTGAAAAATGTAATGGACATTGCTAGAATCGATTGTGCACACGGAACTAAAAGGGAATGGAAAAGGATTATCGATGCAATACATAATGCTGAAGAGCGATTAACCCAGCAAGGTCAAGCGCTTAACAGAAAATGCAGAATAGTTATGGATCTAGCCGGACCAAAAATTCGCACCGGTCCAATGCCCTTAGAGGTTAGACCATTACAGATTGCAGTTCCTAAAGATGTTCATAAAAAACGTATTAAGATGGTAGAGGGCTACCTTGATAGCGAAGCGTCGTTTACAGAAAAGATTAGTTTGACTGGCATTGATCCCAGCTTTGTGATATCAATATCAAAAGGCAAAGAAATCCTACCTACACTAAATGTAGGTGAAAGTTTGTCATTTATTGATGCTCGTGGTCGTCCTCGGACAATGGTCGTTCTCGAGAGAACGAGTCATACGAGGATTAGGATAGGAATCGAAAAAACAATTTATTTGCAAGAGTGTTTAAGATTGAATAGACAAAAAGAAATCAACGCTAGATAGACCCGTGTCAGACGTCCAGAAGAATAGCGTTGAGGCTGTAAATCCATATCTACGCGATCCCATAGAGTCAATCGCAATTAGAAGTAATGAGCAAAATGGAGTAGGTGTAATACTAGAAAATAACAAGATTAGACACTATGGTGATAGAGATTCTGAGTCGGTAATAGTTGGTCGCGTTAGCCCGCAGCCAATTGATTTGGAGGTAACTTCTGGCGATAAATTGATTCTGCTAAAGACTGCAAATAACAATCATCCTAATGCGAATACGAATGAATATGATCACATGATAAAAATTAGCTGTACCATGCCGGAAATACTTCACAAAATTCAACAAGGGGATAGAGTTTTTATTGACGATGGTAAAATAGAGGCAGTAGTTCTGTCAAGCACCAACAAATATCTTGTTCTGAAAATAGTATCACCATCTGATAGTACGGCTAAAATAAAAAAGGAAAAGGGTCTAAATTTTCCTGATTCTGAATTATCTTTATCTGCTATAACTTCTGAAGACGTAGAAAATCTTAGTTTTATAGTTAGTAATGCAACCGCAGTTGCCCTGTCATTTGTTCACTCATCTCAAGATATCCTCGATCTGCATAAAGCATTGGTAAGAATAGGTAAACCGGATTTTGGGATTATTGCAAAGATAGAAACACGTAACGGGATTCATAATTTGTCCAAGATACTTTTGTCTGGTCTTGATCTGCCAAAGTTTGGAGTACTCATTGCTAGAGGCGATCTTGCTGTAGAAATTGGATTTGAAAACCTATCCCTAGTTCAAGAAGATATTTTGTGTTTATGTGAGGCAGCTCACATACCGGTTATTCTGGCGACTCAAGTGTTAGAGACATTAGCAAAAAGCGGTCTTCCGACAAGAGCCGAAATTACAGATGCAGCTATTGGTTACAGAGCAGAATGTGTGATGTTAAACAAAGGTAAACATGTTCTTGAAGCAGTCAGATTACTTTCATTTCTTTTAGCTGGCGAAGAAAAACATCATATTAAGAAACGTCAGCTTCTCAGAGATTTAACTACTCAGTACGGGTTTTCGAAATGAGATATGAATTAGTAGATAATAGTAAACACAACAGACTATTGTAATGGTTTTCACTTTTACTTCCTACTTCCCATCACCTATTGAGATGAGACTTGAACAAGATTGATTTTAGCTAGTTATTGACGGTCATTACAATCTATATCATATGAGATTAAAGTGGCCGCGGCATGAATGTTGTAGTATACTATATAATGTGATCGTATTAGTCAAAATATTTCATATAGATTAGATTTATATGTTTCCTCTGGAATTGTTGGTAGATCTACTTTGCAAAAGAATGGAACTACAGATGAGATTCAACATAAAGATCATAAAAATGGAGATAATAATACTAAAATTAATAGTAACAAGAATAATAAAACGAGAAGATTGAAATCTATCGTATTGTCGACAAATGTTAATGATTATGATACGGGTGAAAATAACTTGACATGAATTCTTATGAGCTTATCATTAATTAGAAGTACAGATGGCTACTAATAGTGACAAGGATATTTGCATCAATTGTATTAAATGTAAAACAGAGGCTGCGCATATATGTCATGATAGTGGAGATTTTTGTTTAGAATGTTGGCAGCATTCCACTCATCCGGATATTAGGTCATATTTAGTAGAAGTTGATAGATGAGTGATATGAATTCGTACATACCCTTCGTCTATTCATACGTACTTATATACATACATCCATTCTGAACCTATCAAGAATTAGCTGAATATGCATAAATCGATTAATGCTTGCCTATATCCATAATATTGGCATTAATGCAAAGTACTTTCCTGTTTCAGTATGAGAAGTGATCTATCTATATTTTTTTTCACATCCTCTAATAGATCTATCAAGACTTTTTCATCAAGTGCCATACCTCTCCGGCTTTCAATCTCGCTATTATAATACTTCATCCAGGAATATGTGCGTTGAAGATTTTGAAATAGTTCAAAAGGTAGCAGCGCTTGTTTCCCTGTAAGTATTACTGCATCCACATATCGGTGAAGAAAGGCTTGTAGTCGTTATACTGATATGTTTCTTTAATAAAGTCAAGCCTTTTTTGCAAATCATCTGCGATGAATAGGAGGATACGTTTTTTAGTACGTTTTTCGTCCTTTAAATGTGACTTATCATGAGCCCATTGTTCTACGTAGATCGAACCGACTATTATCGCTGCTAGTAATGTATTTTCAATTATAACTTGGTCCCATTCTATTACCAAGGTTCAGACTCTACTCTCTTTTGTTAATGTGCTATTTATGCACCTTGGATTGATTTCCAAAGAGCTCGAATATCTATAATTCAAGTCTCATGAAAAATTCAACATTTATCAAACATTTAAATTATGCGAACATTTTCTGTTATGTTTCTGTTAATAGGTATTCAATTTAACGAAATACACGTCTATTTAGATAATTTATGGTAAAAATTTATCTAGGTTTACTTCACTATGAAATTAAAAATAATGAAATACGGTCTCGGAAAAATTTAGTTAGTCAACAAGATAGACATGAGTAAATTGCAGTAGTATTCTAGTATCATTCATTTTCTTCATGTTCACCTTCAGAATGTTCTTCAATCATATGCTTATCAAGTTCTTCCTTAGATTCGAAT
>DATBGR010000592.1:0-12842 GCA_036557905.1 Nitrososphaeraceae archaeon
GCATAACTCTTTAAACGTGTGCGTCGTATATAAAGGGTCACCCAAATTCTCTATTCATCCAAAGTACGAAATATCGTTATGCTAAGACTCGAATTGTGTCTACTAGTGCGGTGCTGACCAAATTCAGTGCACAAGAGGGAAGCATTCATTCATTAACCTACTATCATCGATATGATTTTCTATTGCCTTTGATAAGAGCTTCAGGTAGACATATGTCTGTCAAATAGCTATGAGTATTTTCAATGAGCCGTTTATACGGTTCTTGATTTGCAGATGCTCTCAAGCTAGTTTTTTTGCAAACGCTTTGAAAGAAGAACAAGCTTCATTTTCAAAACCTGAGATGCAAGGTTTTGAAATTGATTCTACCAACATCTATAATGATCTTTCAGTCGCGATACTAACTGAGAACATAAAAGGAGCTAGTCTAGACCGCATATTCGAAAGGACTTGAGAGTCAAAAAAGCTCCTGAATAGAATGGAGGAAATCAACGAAATTACAGCAAAATAGAATTAAAATAAAATAAAATTAGAGGAAGATTACCTAGACAGATTGAGATTGTAGAGATTGAGATGGCTGTGCTATTTGAGTGCTTGGGCTGCTCGACGTGTTTGGACTGGTATTTGACCCTGGAGTTCCAGTAGAACTATTAGGGCATGCATGGGCAGAATTGATAATACCATTTCCACTCGCTAGAAGCACGGTCAAAAACGCCAATGCGAAGGCGATCATTAGAAACTTGTTCATCGAGCACACTATAAATGACATTATATTTAAATCATATGAGAATAGAGAATAGCGTTTTATGGCCCTCTAGAACTTGATGTATCTATCTCCGAGCATTAGGACACTGATTTCTAGTAATAATACTTATCGACGCAGCTCCTATCAACTATGTTTAGATACCTGACTGGCACTTGGTACCAAAATAATATGATAGATACTAGCTGCACCGCTTATTGTGAAAACATGTCATGATCGACACGAGTTGTGAGCTGGACAAAAAGGTCTGTTAAAGAATGATCAATTCTTCGAGTGAATTGTATTCTTTTCATCTTTTGTAGGATAAATCTTGGAATGAAAACATCGTGAGAATGGTAGCATTTATGGGGTCGAGGAAAGTTTTGCGACCAATTACTCCTATTGAAACCAAATTAAGATAATTCGTCATATGAGTCAGGAATTACCCATGGAAGGCTTGTTTGTCCGCTTGTGGGATTGATTTAATAGCGGTGGCTAGTTAGTATAATAAATTTATTGTGGTCGTTTATTTTTTCTAGGAAAATCACTTAAATCAGAGCCAGAACATCTCAGGCATTCTCTAGGTTCAAGAGTACTTAAATAAGAAACGTAGAGGCAATTTGAGCATTGCAATCTAACAAAGGGATCTCTTAACTCAAATGAGCCATCAGTAGTGTTCTCGATAATTACACGACGAGTCGATAAAATTTCAAGTACACTTTCAAGATATATCTCGAGCTCCGCTTGATCAGTGTGTCTATACCGCAAGTAAGTTTTGATCATTTCCATCGGTAATCTTGTGCGCAAAAAATGTCGATTATTCAAATTAGATTGTCGAAAAAGATAGTCGCGTAGGTACCATTCGAATTCTCTAACATTTATCTTCTCCATATTAATGTCATTTCCTAATTGTTTTCATCTATATTTGTTATTATATAACAAAAATACAACTCCTTCAAAATTCATTTGGTCACCCCTATTCAAAAACTCCAAAATACATTGAATGGAAAATAATCATCTGTCTGAAACAGGATATAGCTGTTCGATTGATGATGATATAAAAGTAATAGAGCTAAACTAGTATCGAAAATCTAAGTCAGATCTAATAGGGAACGCCGCCTTTTGAAGAAATTGTAAATTTCAAACCTACGGTTAGAAAATTACATCATCACTGCAAACCTACTAGTGAATTGAAGCTTTTGATAACACTTTTCTCAACCAAAATGGAAAAAATATTATAGCAATTATAGAATACCATCACACTATGCTTGCTCAAATCCTTGATATATGAGGTTGTATTCCTGAGCTTAGCAGACAATGTGTCGACATGACGAACACATCCAGTACCTATTTGGGAATTGTAACGGGTGCTTTGATAGGAAGTATAGTGAGCTGGTGGATATAGAATCGCCAGAACAAAACCTCAAAATAGCAGGATAGTATTCTCCATAGGATAAATAAACTGGAGGAGGGCAACAGAAAAATATTGATAAATCTAGAATCATCAGACAAGAAAAGCGGAGAGCTCCTGGAACGTATAGTTAGTCTCGATTAGAATAATAGATCTGGATAAGATAATACGCGAGTTCAGAAAGGACGAACCGATATAGTTAGTATCTGCAACCCATCGTAGCAGCTAGTCCTAAACTACAATTCTACTTAGTAAAAACCAGAGCTATTCAAACATGAATTTACGGTACCAAATTGTAGGCTAGCATTTTATCGAAGTCTTTGTAATTTGAGGAATTGATTCGGCATATATCGCGACACCATTGCAAATATCTTGGGTATACTTTTTGATGCTGTCTCAAAAATGTAAATAAGTTGACATATATAGTGGAGTGTAATTCCTTGAGCACGAGTCTTGATAGCTTTAATTGTAGGTCACATTTGCATTGTCATATATAAGATATGCTAATGACCCACAATCGGAAAATCATTGTTAGAACAATAGCTCTAACATTTGCAGTTTGTTCATTCGTAGCACTCTCTCCAAGTTTTGTTAACGTACCAGTTCAGATAGGACACAATTATATCAAATTTCCCCAAAGTGTGTTTGCTCAGACAGGGGGAAAATCTGAAACGAGTCCTGGTAATTTCGTAGGTAAGGGTAGGATAGACTCTGTAATCTATACGGTTTCTGGCAGATGGAATGCCATCGGGAATTGGAATATAGTGCTTTCGGATGGCGTGTTAAAATCATTCAATACCGATATGGTCTGGAACAATGGAACAGCAGCACATTCACATGAATTTCGAAATTTTGATGCGAAGACTCATCATGTAGAAATTGCACCTGATGGTACGGTTAAAATAAAAGGGAAAATGGATGTTGGCACAAACCATCTTATCACATGGCAAAAAGTGCCAGCGGAGATTGATCTAGAGAAAGGGAAAATTATCACAATCTCATTAGATGATGAAAAAACAAATCATCATTTTGGTGACCAAGCTATACATGGCACAGTGAGTTCATTAAAGCAATGTAATAATACACCTGGACCTGAAATGCAAGTCCCGACCCCTTATGGTTAGAAATAGTTCTCCTATTCAGATAGAACCATTTTAGGCGGCCAATTCTGCCTAATTTTTTATATAACATAATGAATAAATCAAAATCAGAGCTATTTTTGGCATAAAATGATATGGCAATTTGATTAGTGTAATTTAATTTTCCGATTGGAGTATCATCTGCAATTATTAGGCATAAACGCGCTTAATGATATTGCCGCTTAACTATCAGCTAGTGAGACATACTGCAAAATAGTGCATTATGAAAAAATTTTTGAAATATTTGCCAAGAGAAAACCAACATTTTAATTTTTATCGAGGTTCATTCAGTGATTAAACTTATGTTTGATCTGCTCTGGTGATGATCTGAAATTAATAGCCAATTCTATTGATATCAAATTTTTATAGCATCTCAGAAAGCTTTCCAGAGATATTCAGTGACGAGGCCTGACATGTATCACTTAGAGTCATTGTGTTTCAGATCAAGGAAAATATATTACGATAACTTAAATGAACTAATAATCTGTTTTAGTAATGGTAAGTATAATGAATACTTGGCAGAGTCAGACTGAAATGATAAGAAATAAATCTTAGAGTCCTTGGCACAGTAAATATTGAAAACACTGATTTTCCCAGCCGTGGCATCGATGTAGTTATACAAAACCTTATAGCATGTAGGACTTCCCATTTCCAATTCAGTGCTATTGGATTGATCAGACTGCGCTAAGAGCTGGAATCCCTGCAATGATTTTCTATAACCGTCAACCTGGCTTTTGGCATATTGGATCATCTTGGTCTCATCAACTGTTGTTACTGGAGAGAAATCGGCAACTTCAATTGTTAAATACTCTCTGAATGAATCAGAAGGATTTTCTAGTGGAGATAGCAATGTTACAAGGATCTGACGGCCGCTTTCAGTTATACCTGGAGTGAATTCGATCTTATCCCAGTTTGTAGGATAAGATATTTTAAATTTGTACTGATCGTTAGTGTATATTTTCATATTTTTCGTAAATTCATCAGATTTGCCTGACAAATTTTGGGCATTAACAGTGTTATCATAATCTAAAAATGAATTGTGAACCGCTAGCCATACCGTGATTCCGACAATAGCCAAGAAAACTCGAAAATTTACTGCCTGCATAATAAATCTCCTCTGTAGGCTACGGGCCCTGAGTCAGATTCGATACGACGAAGAATCATTGGTAAAGGTTCATGTATCTGTTCAATCTTATAAACAGAGATAATCTCATATGTTGCTTCGGCAAATTCGAATCTGTGGCTTTGCCCGATCATGATAGAATCCCGCTATTCAAGCTTACTTGAACCAATTTCTTATATCGAAATAAATTGCTTTCAATTTAACAGGATCAAGAATTCCAGAACCAATTGCCTATCGCATTCAGATCAAGATCTAGATCAAGACTTGATACAATCTCGAGATAGACACATTCATAAGGATAGGAACAAGTTGTTCTGAGTAGTTATAACTGGAGAATTACATTAAATTATCTAAAATAAATTTTCCAAGCAACGTAAAGTTTGTTACATTTCATCTTGAATTGTGCCCAAAATTAATGGCTTTTGGTGAAGAATACAGGCATATCCTAATCGCGCGCCGAAAGATACGCCAAAAATCCACTATATCAGGATTCGGTAATTTAGTCTATGATTCGTTATATGAGAAAATATTGTTGTTGGTGAATAGGAGTAGTGAATCAAGATATTTATATAGAAAATTCTGCATTTAGATTTAATCTCAAAATTTTATGGAAATTATACATTTAACTACATACACAAGTATTGTTAAAGGAATTAGCTACAAACCGAAGATATACTTTTAATTGATTCTACCTTAATGTGAGCCATACTTTTGAGGTTGATTTTTCGTAACTCGGTACACCATTTGGAGTCATTACTATCTAGAGCTGATTTTGTCAACGGAAATTGTCCCACATCATCACTAAAGCTATTTGGACAGCCAGTGATTGTTCGAAATGTGGATATAACAAAAAAGGTAATGACTGTAGAATCTATTATGATACCTTCTAATCTTACCAATGCAATTAATCTAGTTGCAACAAACTTTCCTTCTATTGAAGTGATAGAATACGATGACACATCACTAATTGCCAATGACCACGCTACGAGTAGCGGCTCATCTTTGAGGGTACTGAGTAACAATCCAGTTGTAGCAGGACTTCAACAGAATTTTGAGGTGCCAATAAACTCATTTATTTACTATTCAATGGAACAAGGTTTATCAGTTGATAGTGTGGTTTATCCATGGGACTTTTTGGATATTGTTCAAAAAACTCTAAGATCTGAAGTTACGCGTACATTAATCTCACCTAATGCATCAATAGCACGGACCAGCGTAATAGAAGGTCCGTGTATAATCGAGGAAGACGTCGTGATCGATGACTTTTGCAAAATAAAGGGTCCTACGTATATTAGCAAGGGGAGTCACGTTGGCATGAGTTCGCTTGTTAGAAATTGCATGTTTGGACGAAACACAAGAATCGGATTTAACTGCGAAATTGCTAAGTCCTATTTTGCTGGTAATGCCAGAATAGCACATCAAAATGTTATTTTGGATAGCATAATAGGCGAGAACGTTTGGTTCGGCGGCTATTCTGGAACAGCAAATGTTCTTCTTAGCAGAAAGAATATCAAATATGAGATATTGAATGAATTGGGAGAAAAGTCATTGTTGGATACTGGACTGGATCATTTTGGGGCTGTGGTTGGTGAAAATTGTGCAATCGGTGCCTCGGTCATAATTTTACCTGGAAGACAAGTTCCTCAGGACACAGTGATTCAAGCAGGAACAATATATGGAGTGAATCACAGGCAATAAAGATATAGAAGATCTCTCTCGAGTTATCTCATTTTCAGTCGGGCGCTGTATAACCATCGTCATAATTAGATGTCTATCGACACGAATTCATAATCACATTTTCGATGAAGGAAAGGAGTAGGGAGTACAGTATAACGTAGAATTGAATAGCGAATTTAAAATATGGACAAAATTTCTACCACTGAAAATAGGAAAAGAATCGTCATGAATATGCAGACATCACTTGACGGACATTAGGAATTGGTGCCAGATTCCTTGACTATCACTTTAACAGTATCAACGTTAAGATCTAGCTGCTCAGCAATCAATTCCTCGGACATACCAGAATCGTGAAGGTTTTTCACTGTTTCCTTTTTCTCTCGATTGATGATATTGGAAGGTTGGAATAGTGATAGCTCTGATTCGACAGATTTTAAGTAGTCCAATACCCTTTTGGCGATGTCCTCTACATCAGTTGGTTCGCTATTTGTAGAAAATACGACGATGTGATCCTTTATAGGCACACTAAATATCTTTACTTTGTTGTGGACATACACAATGTACTCTAAACTTCCGAGATCTGATGTAAACATCTTTCTCAGATCTACTATATAGGCCGTCTGAGAAAAACTAATTTCAGAATCTCTATTCTTGAGATATTCGGTTACTCCTCCTCTAGTCCCTCCAGCATATAGATGACCGGATTTTTCCAAGATGCCCGCAAACCTTATGTTCGAATCCAATGAAAGTATGTTGCTAGAAAGCTGCTCTGCATTCATTAAATAACCAGTTAACTATGCAAAATATATACGCTTTTTGGCCTTTTAAGAAGTGCTACCATTTCTCCTGAATCTCTGATGAAATTTTTTTAAGAATTGAATTCTAAACATGCACATTTGATATTGACTTGCTTTGATCCTCTTTGAACACTATTCTTATATCATTTATTATCTGAAAAGTCAATAATTGCATTCTAACCTAGTATTTCTGGTTCTAAAAAATAGGATGGCAACAACAATAATCTTTCCCAACATTCGGATTCAAAGCAATTCTGATGGAAATCCATGTGTATCATTAACTATTTAATATGATTATATCAAATAAAGTAATGATAGATATTGTCCGCGGGTAAACGTAGAAGAAATAAAGCAAAACGAACTGAAACTACTTCTTCACCAAGGAAGGAGGATTTGACTACAGGTGCCAAAAGAGCTGCCGAATTAATAAAGGATGTTGCAAAAAATATTCGACATACCTCATCAGTGGCTAGGGAGACTGCTGAATCCTTCCATGAAAGTGGAGCTGTTATGGATCTTGTGGGTGCAGTCCATGATGCTTCAGTAGCTGCTAGGGACACCACAAATGCAATTAGTCAAACTGCCAAAGATGTAAAAGAAAGTCATGTCTTGGAAGATACAGCCGGTGCCATAGAAGAGACAGCCGAAGTAGCTGGTGAAACAGCAAGATTGACTAGAGATACGGCCAGGCTAATCCCGAAAAGGGCTCCTAGGACGACCAAGAAAATAAGAGAGGGAATGACGAATGCAAAGAGCTTGTCACGACGAGCTACTATGCAAGTCAAGAAATCTGCAAAGAAAGGAACTTTGAATACTAAAAAACAAGCATCAAAGGCTGCTAAGATCGGAAAGGCAAAAATCAAGCGAATCAAACAGGAGACTCGCAAAGCGACAAGAAAATTAACAAAAAAGAAAAAGTCGAGTCGACGCAGGAAATAGCAGCATATTATCGTTCACAAAATTTCTTTTGTCGATTGTGCAAATGTTGAAGAATGAAGGTCCGATTTCTTGAATGCCTGCCACGTGCAGTCTTCTAATAATAATATCTGTAGCTGCGTTCACTACCATATGCAGGAAAGACCAGCCGATGGTCCACCAAATTGAGTTATATGCCAGAACATTACCCGATTGTTAGGATTTTGTAAGTTTAAATTTTATAATCGAAAGTTTCCAGATGAGCACATTGTTTGCACTAATTCACATCAACAAAAAAATGAAATCTGAATTGATAAGTTCTACAAGAATAATGCATAGATGGTGCTAGTAGATAGCATCTAGCAAATCATCTACATCTTTCCTGGGCATGCCAAAGTAGTCAAACATCGATCCAATTGGCTCATTATTAGAAATGGTAGCAGCATTTATTCTAGCGTTTGCGAGGATGTCAGATATGCTCGTCAGCAAATGCTGCGCATAGTTAGTCCAATCGCGCAGCGCGGTAATCATCCGTGAACGAATCACCAAGATAAATTTTGCGAATGCAGCAACAATAGTTACCCTATATTTTTGCAAAATCTTCTTGTAAGGATTAGAATCAGGGAATGAACGAATCTCTGAACACACAATATATTGGTAATCATCCAAATTTTTCAGTATTCCGCATGCCCTTCGAAAAATTGGTGGAATTGTTTCACGGCTAGCGTCGATCCTGAGACCCTCAAAGATCCCTTCGACACCCTCAATAGCTAGCCCTCGGGTGGTTATGCCATCTTCAGACAATAATTTGCAACATTTTACGTCGTTAATGATATACCTTTCTATGATACGCCTAGAGAGATTCATCGTGTAATAATATGCGCAATTATATATCTAAAAGTCTAGCTGAACTATTATATTTAATTGAACCTGCCACTATAAAAAAACCGTTCAAATACAATCGCCCTACACGTATTGTTATGATATCGCACATAATTGACCCTCGATTTCAAGCGACTGGATTCCCTTTCAGATTACAAAAATTGTTAATTAAAATGCTGATGCTGATTGACATATCTATGTTTGAGACATTCATCTTTAAAGTTCTAAATAGTTGCACCTAAATTGTCATCTCAATCATACACCATTCCTCTAGATGAGCTCTAGTTTTACTTTGAAACTTTGGTTCGTGGCAGAGTACAAGCAATTAATTATTTATCTTGATAAACCAATCACATTACAACTAGCCTAAGGCACAGATTCACTTAAAATTATAGCATTTCCGAGCAGCCAACCTATGTTCATAACCATTGCATGTTCTTGTAGTCGACGCTGAGTAATGTCAGAATGTGCTCCAAATTCGAATGTCGACTATATAGATTAATCAATTTTAAAGCACGATACAATAATCAAACAAATTGCTATGCTCCTGTTGTAAATGTTGGTGTCAATATTATGATCGACAATCCAAAATGCACCCATATCATCTTATGTATTCTACATAATTGGACTGACAAGTAGTATCAAGCAAGTCTAACGGTTAATTATAGACCCATGACGGTGAGGATGGCACTGATTTATTTGATATAATTCCTATATTTAGCACTAAGAATAGCATCAAGATGAACATATAGACTTCAATACGTTAAATGACTGTCGTATGTTTGATTACAAATTCGGGTTCATTATCCAATTCTTGGATTTTATAACATATGTATATCTCTTTAATTGAAAACGATATTTCAACTCGTGTACACTCTTCCAAATAAGTGTGAGAATCGGAACAGAATGGATTTTTGTATGCAAGACGATTCAATTAAAGCGTTCTCAAAAAAAGAAATCATTTTATTTCTTAATAGAAATAATAAGGCTTATATATTGCACGTGCTAATTTTGTACTTGAATGGCAGCAAAGAAAAAGGCAGCAAAGAAAACTACAAAAGCTAAGAAGTAAAATATTAGAATTACTTCAATGCATATTTTTTATCTTTTTCATTAATTGATTGCCTGCCCAATGTATGTACCATTTCATAGAAAGCATCTCTATTTAATTTAGTAACGTTATAAAAGATTGGTTAACTATAATGACAGTGCATTTTAGTACGTCATACGAAAACCAACTGAATTACAACTAATCAAATGTTTTACTACTCAAATTCCTCGTCCCGTAGATAAGTGCAAATCCTATCCTAGATGACAATGATTAAAAACAAACTATCTTTGCATTTTCTAAATTGATATTTATGCGTCTTGACACAATCTGATCTTTACAGCTATTTAAAACACATAATCCATGAATAAACCCTGATTAGATCGACATCGTAAGGCCGCATTTAAGACATTGTAAAAGAATGGTCTCTGACCTGCTTAATATTTTAAATTTTTTGAAACCACATCTTCTACAAATTGGACAGCTTTTCTGAGTATTCACCATTGGTTGATATTTTCTTATAATACAAGAATTCGTCTACCTTATATCCATTCTCATGAATACGAAATTTGAAATACCGGTGGATTATTTTCTTGTGAAATACACGTCAAGATAGCCGCACGAAGAACATATATACACGGTGTAAAAATCATAGTTCCTCATTATATTTGGCAAATATTTCTCAATAGAAAAGGATGGCTTAAGAGGTATTGGAAGCGGAATTTTTTTTGGAATCGGTTGAGTTTCACCTAACATCTGTCCATCGCATCTAACACATTGTCGTCGTTTTTCGATGTTCATTCAGAAATTAGTGACACGAAGTTATTATTTATTCTTGATGTATGTTGAATAGTTCAAACTACAATAGAAAATTCAAACATCTCGATATGTTATTCACAATAGAAATTCAAAACCGGAGGTGTTTAGTATGTCATCTTCCAATTAACAATGCTACTCACTAATTTGGCAAGATTATTTATTTTCTCCTTAGCAATAATAATTCAGTGGCAAATCTTGAAGTAATGGAGTTAGTCTTAGATACTACAGATTCAGAGTTAGTCATTTCGTTTTGTTATTGTCACCATAAAATGGATGTTTGGAAGCCATAAGAAGGGATATAGTTCATACAGGGAATTTGAGTGTTGACGTTTCTAATTCGAGGACTGGGATATATAGAGACATCGTATCCGTACCTATGGTTTCTACAAATTTGAATTCACCAGTTAGCCGCTTTAGTTCGATGTATTTTTGTTCTGGTTTCGCATCCCGCATTATTAGATAGTGAATGACTGCACCACTTGCTAGGCCAGTTTGAATGAAGAGTATGCTACCTTTAGCTTGTCCAATACTGTAAAGCATAGGAGTCAAACCCAAAGCAGACTGGGCTGAAAAAAGGATCACTTTGAGCATATCTTCCAGATTCTTATATTGTAGGTAGACAATTTGACTTGTTTCATCTAATTTAGTCATTGGATATCGTTGTACAAAGCTTCTGTAATATTATTCCTTTGTTCATGCGGAAATTTAAGCGTATATAACAAAATTGGTTATTACTAGACCGATCGGATATAGCTTTTAAGCATAACAATGAATTGCTAACTATTTATGCAATCTGTGATTTTGGTTATTATGTAGATGGTATATTGATAATCTGAGTTTACTTGGCTCACGTTGCAATCTAACATTTAATATCATCTCAAACCAGTAAATATAATTCCTCTTAACCAATCGTGTACTTTAAGATCACATTGTCGGATTTTTATTGCCGAAAGCAGAAAAGCGAACAATTGAGCAATTAAATCTCAAAGTCTGTGAGTGTGCAACGTACGTCCAGACAATTTTTTAGGAGCATTGATGATCCAGAATACGACATTTTGGATTCATTATTCCACCTGTCGACGTAGCCTGTATCTAAAGAAATGAGGACCCCTGCGAACTGACAATTTAATTTCTGATTATTGTCTTCTCGAATTTGGATCGAAAGTAATCCCATTAAATCATACATTTACATTATTTTGTCAGATACCCGAATTCTTTTTTAATTTTAAACTTTCACAAAGAATCCTAGACAATTCAGGCATTCGATTCTAAAATAGATCAATTATCTTAATCAGATAGTATAGTAATCAGCACTTAAGTTAATCTAGTCCCCCCCATTAGTATGTTGGTCGAACGCAAGAAAAATGATCCGATCGGTCTCAATAAAATTGCAGTGTTAAATGTCAAGATATTTGAAGGGCAGATTCCAGGCAAAGAAGGGCAAACATTGCCATATTGTAGTAGCTGATAACTAAGACAGCTCTCAACTTGTTTTAATAGATTAGTGACTAAGAGCCTTGAATTATTGAAAAACCGCGCACCACAAATCTGACGAATCACAAAGGTACTGTAGGTTAATTCGAATCTCTTACTACCGTGTGAAACATGAATTCTCTTGATACGGCCAAGATACGAGCTTTTCTGAGCCATAGAAAGATATTAACATATGAATATGTTGGACCTACAGCATATGATCAATTACGTAATCTAAGGAAGTTGATACAGTTAAAATAGTAATGATTGATTTAGTTCCATTTATTGCAAATAGGTCTAATTTCAGATACTCATGACAATTTTGACAACATCAAGAAATTTGTCAATATCTGTAGAACTAGAAAAATAACTTATGTAATCCATGCTGGGGATATCGTTAGCCCGGAATCAGTCGAATTGTTTCAGGGCGTTAGTTTGGTTGCAGTTCTTGGTAATAATGATGTCGAAAAGGAAAAGCTCTTGTCGAGTTTCCGAAAAATCGGAGGGCAGCTAATGGGCGACTTTTGCGAAATTGAGAGAGGCCATTTACTTATCGCTGTATATCATGGCACTAATGCCAAACGAAAGGCTTCAATACTGCAATCCGGTAAATACGATCTGCTAATATGCGGCCACACTCATAAGATTGAGGAAATCCAGGTCGGAAATACTAAACTAATCAATCCAGGAACTGCAAATGGATGGTTCTTCGGATACAAGGCTACTGCGGTCATATTAGATACTGAAACCAGGAAACCACAATTCATAAATCTCTAAGTGTCTAGTTCAAGTACCCAGATTCTATATGTCTTTAGGCCT